>NZ_JAFCTQ010000022.1:0-113630 GCF_049896105.1 Janthinobacterium sp. PSPC3-1
CGTCAATCCGAAGATCAACGCTGCACTTCATCAAATGCCCACACTTATCGACTGTTAATTGTTAAAGAACGGTATTCCGTACTGCCGCATTTCTGCGATTCGCGCTATCGACAAAGCGTTGTGTCTGTCATCTGCGAAGAAGGAAGAGTATGAAGCTTTTTCAGCATTTCGTCAACCTTCTTTTTCCCCCACTTCACTCAGCATTTGCATGCGTCGTTCAGCGAGGGGGCGAATTATAGCCAAGCAAAAGCAGCTGCGCAAGGGTCATTTATGGGAGGACGAAAGATTTCACCAAGGTCAGCTCGCCGGCGGCCCGCATCGGCACCTGGAAGCTCTGCAGCTTTTCGCGCGGCGTGCCCTCATTGGTGATCACCGACAGGCGGGCCACCGTCAGCACCGAGGTGTTCTCGCCGCTGCCGTAGTAATTGACATAGACGTGATAGTTGCCCTTGACGGGGGCCGCACTGGAAAAGATTTCCGGGCCATAGCCGGTAGTCACGTCCACGTCCAGCGCGCCGCCATCTTTCAGCACGCGATTGCCGTACCAGGCATGGCCACCGTCGGGCGTGACCACGTGCAGATCGAGGTCGGTGCCGGCGCTGTCCCAGGACAGCACGATGCGCAGGCGCGCCTGGGTCTTGCCCTGGTAGCTGTCGACAAACTGGGTGCGTGCGCGGCTCCTGCCGTCCGGCGAGCGCACTTCGACGCTGTTCGAGCCACTGCCGAAGCCATACGGGCGGCCATAAGCGCCGTTCTCGCCCACTTCCATCGGCATGGCCACGCCGTTGACCACCAGCGTGGCGGGCTTGCCCTTGCCGGCGCCCGCGATGCGCCCTCGTATCTGCGCCGTCTCGCCCTGGCCCGGCTGCAGGTTGACCGAGGCGGCGGGGTAGTTGACGGCTTGCGTGTATTCTTCTTGCGCGCCGGCCGAATTGCGCCAGCCGCTTTTGGGCGCGTCGATGGTGACCTGGGCCTGCGCCCACAGCGGCAGCAACAGCAAGGAAATCGGCAGTGTTTTCATCATCTCAGTACTTGAAAGTCTTGACCAGCGTAAGCTCGCCGATACCGCGCAAGGGCACGACAAACTCCTCGCGCCGCTCGCGCGCCGTGTTTTCGTTGAACACCAGCGTGATGCGGCTGGTAATGACGGGCCGCTGGCGCGTTTTCTCGTCGAAGTGATAGCCATCGCCGCTGAAATTGCCCCAGTAATTAATCCACACCTGGTACAGCCCGCGCATCGGCGAGGTCATCATGAAGTTTTCCGGCCCCGGCCCGTCGACGGTGTCGGCGTCAAGCCCGCCACCATTGGTCAAGGTCGGATGCGACCAGAACGCATGCTGGCCATCGGGCGTGACCACATGCAGGTCGACCTCGGCCTGGCTATCGTCCCATGCGGCGATAATGCGGATCATGGGCTGCGGCCGGCTGCGGTCCGCTTCGTAAAACTGCACGCGCTTGACCGGCTTGCCATCGGGCGAGCGGATCTCGATGCTGTTCGAGCCGGAACCGAAGGAGTAGGCGCGCGCGTAGCGGCCATCGTCATCTGTATACAGCGGCGTCGGATTGCCATTGACCACCAGCTTGTGGACCGCCCGCGTTTTCCCCAGTTTTTCCAGCTCGCCCGCTATCATGCGCCGGCCACGCTGTGCGCCGCGATCGACCAGCGAATAAGGATAATTGACCGCCAGCTCATCGGACTTGTCGGTCAGTCCCGCGCGATTCCAGCCCCCAAACGGGGTGCTCATGCTCTTGTCGGCGGCCAGCGCACAAGGCGCGGCCTGCGCCAGCACGACGCCACTCAATATCAGGACGCAGTAATTCACATCGCCTCCAGGTTCAGGTCGACCAGCCGGCGCGCCAGTTGCTCGACATAGTCTTCATCCTGGCCGCGCGGATGGTTGCGCAGGCCCAGATGCAGGTATTCATGGGCCAGGGTGATGCGGTCTTCGCGCGTGGCCAGTGACCGCATGTAGATGCGGTTGCGCGACTGCTCGGAATACGGCGCGCCGCTCTGCAATGCGCACACCAGTGGCGCTTGCGGCGGCGCCTCGTAGCCGGCCTCGCGCAGCAGCACGCGCCGCCAGCGTGGCACGGACCGGGCCAGCCAGTCTTCGTTCTGCGCCAGGCGCTGGCAGCGCGCGCCGGTATTGCCAAAGGTGCTCAGCGCGCCGCCCGGGTAGGCGGCCGCCAGCAACTCGTCATAGTGCTTGCCTTGCCTGGCCTGCCGCACCGCTTCCGTCCACGCCATCGTGCCCTCGGACGGCGTGGTGCTGTGATAGCGCACGGTGACGCCATCGACGATCAATTGGTCGGTCCAGCGCGCGATCGCCAGCGCCGCCGGCGTGGCCGGGCTGGGACTGACGCGCTGGGTGGCGCTGCTGTCGGCGATCTGCTGGCAGCCGGCCACCGTCACCGCGTTCTGCTGCAGATACGTGCGCGCGGCGATCGCCAGCGCCTTGGCCGCTTCCGGCTCGCCAGCATTCGCTTCGCGGTCGAGCACGCGCGCCACATATTCATTGACGCCGAAGCGGCCGCGCAATTGGGGGCGGCCACCCTTGTCCTGTACCAGCATCAGTTCGCCGCTGCTGCGCAAGGCCAGGTTCTGGCCATTTTCAAAGCGCACATGGTAGCGGCCATTGAGCGGCCCGGGTGCGGCAATACCGCGCTCGCCACGCACGGCGCGGATAGGATAGCGCTGGAAGTAATCGACCACCACGCAGCCGCCATCGTCGGCCGCGCCCACCGGCGGCAAGCTGGCGGCCAGTCTGGGCGCCCACTGTTCGAACACATTGCTGCTGCCGCCCGCGCCGCCAAACCAGATCGGCGTGCCGTCGGCCAGCCAGCCGGCCGCGCCGCCGATGCGGCCACTCGCCTGATGCCAGGAATAGGTCTTGACGCGCAGTTGGCTGCCGAACCAGCGCGCCGTACCTGCACCGCGTCCATCGAGCACCACCCGCAGCAGCGCCGCTTCGGCGTCCTGGCGGCTGGCGGCCGGGATGCTGCCCAGCGCCCGCAGCAGGCTGTCCAGGCGCACCGTGCGCTTTGGTACCAGCTGGGCCGGATCCGCCAGCCAGGCAAAGTCGCCCGCGGGCGCACCACCCAGGCGGCCGGTCCAGTATTTGCGCCACGGCGCGGCGGTGATCATCAGGCGCTTGGGCGAGAAAAACAGGCCGCAGGACTGCGCCAGCGCCGCGTCGTGGCCTATGCTCTGGCCCGCGTCGCAGCAATACACTTCTTCCGGATCACGGCCGCCGCAGCGGTAGTCCGGCATCGCCACCTTGCTGTCGCTGGCGTAGACATACACGAACAGCTTCCACAGGCTGGCCAGCGGCACCTGCCGCGCGCCGTCGAACGGCGGCGGCGCGGCGCCGCCCTGGCGCAGCTGGCGCACTTCCAGCTTGCCGTCGCGCCACCAGGCCATATCCAGCGAAGCCGCCCACGCAGGCGCGGCCAGCAAGGTGGCAAGCATCAAGGCTGGACGTGCAAAGCGCATCACTCGACCTTCAGCGCGCGCGTGGACTTGCCGCCGCCCTCGAAGGCCTTCTGCTCCGGCTGGTACATGCGGTAAAAGCGCGCCGGCGGCAGCACATAACTGCCCTTCTGCGCAAAGCGGATCAGATGGCGCACGGTGACGTCGCCTTCCAACGGCTCGACCGGCACGGCATAGCCATCGCGCCGTTCGGTGTGGCGCGCGCGTTCCAGCGCCACCGGCTTGTCGCCCGCCATCACCATGCCCCAGGTGGTGGACTCGACCATCGCGCCGGGCGGAAGCGCCACTTCCAGCAGGCCAAAGCGGTGTTTCGTGCCCGGCGCCGCTTTCAGGGTGATTTCATCGAGATACAGCGCGTCCGTGCTCAGTGCTTCACCCGGCTTGACCAGCTCTGTCGTATAGCCGCCCTTGCCCGCCTTCATACGCAGGATGCGCCGCTCGACGGTGACCGGCAATGTCTGCGTTTCGGCGGCGTGGCTGTCGTACTGCACCACGGCCACCGTGCCCGCCGGCGCCGGCGTCGAGGCCGAGAGACGCAATTTATCAGGCACTGCCTTGGCGTCCGTCCAGCGCCACACCGCTTGCCCACTGCGGCTGTCGCGTTTCTGCCATGCGCCGTCCAGCGTGACGGCCGGCCCCTTGCCGAATGCTACGCCGCCCAGTTTCTTCTGCACCCACATCAAGGTCATCGCGCGGTCCAGGGTCGGCATCTCGGCGCGCACGCTGGCCAGCACCGCCTCGGCCTGGGTCGCAGGCACTTCGCCGGCCAGCATCAGCAAGGCCTGCGCCACCGGCGCTTTCGACTCGCGCAAGACCTGCCAGGCGCTGGCCACTTGCAGCTGCAGCGAGTGCGGCAAGGCGATGCCGTTCTGCGCGGCGACCAGCGCCACCAGGCCCAGGCTCATCGCCTGCGCTTCGCGGTCAGCGGCGCCGCCCAGCAGCAGGCTGCCGCTGTCGCCAGGCTGGCGCGGCTTGCCGCCCAGGGTGGCAATCGCGCTGTCGTCGACCAGGCCCGAGGCCAGCGTCTGCGTCGGCAAACCCATCTCGTGCGCCATCCACAGCACCAGCGCGCGGTCGCCCAGCGGGTCCTTCAAGCCGCTTTCGCTGTAGACCGCCAGCAGCTTGTTCCAGTGCTCGGCCGGCAGCTCGATGCGCAGCGCGCGCGAGGCGTACCAGTCGGCGTAATAGGCGTAAGCCGTCATCAGCGCATTGCCGGCGGTGGCATTGCCCCACCAGCCGAAGACGGCTTTCGGGCCGGCCATCGACACCAGCCGCAAACGCTGCGCGGTCAGGGTCGCCTGCAGGCGCTCGTATGGCGCGCCGGCGTCCGGGCCCAGGCTTTGGGTGGCCAGCGCCAGCGGAATCAGGCGGCTGGCCGTCTGCTCGACGCAGCCATACGGGTAATCGATCAGGTCGTCG
Organism: Janthinobacterium sp. PSPC3-1; assembly: GCF_049896105.1. Lineage (NCBI taxonomy): Bacteria > Pseudomonadati > Pseudomonadota > Betaproteobacteria > Burkholderiales > Oxalobacteraceae > Janthinobacterium > Janthinobacterium sp. PSPC3-1. Next base: position 4,910 of record NZ_JAFCTQ010000022.1, read on the forward strand.
GCGATGCGCGCGAACTGGCTGGCCGCTCCCTGCGCAAACGCCACGCGGATATTTCGCGCGTCGGCCGGCAGCTTGAGCGCCAGTTCACCTGTGGCGCCATCCAACGGCAGCACCAGCGAGCGCGGGCTGCTCCAGGCGGCGGGCAGGGTTTGCATGGCCGTGTCCAGCGCATCGACCACTTTGCCGTTCTGCTTCAGCTCCAGGCGCAGCGGTCCGCTGCCTGCGGCAAGCGGGAATTCGACATAGTTGACGCCCGGTTTGGCCGACAGTTTTTCCGTTTTTGGCTGCGCGCCGCCTGTCAAAGTGACGTCCAGCGCCTGCTCCTTGCCGGTCTGGTTGAACACCGCCACCGAGGCGCGCGGCGCGTCGCCGGCGCGCATCCAGTCGGGCGCGGTCCATTTGGCATAGAAGTTTTTATCGGAACGCAGATAGCCGGTGCGCTGGCCCACGCGCCCCTGGTCATCCATCGCGCGGCCGGTAATCCGCCAGCGGGTCAGCGCATCAGGCATGGTGAAACTCACGCGCGCATTGCCATTCGCGTCGGTTTTCAGCGACGGCGCCCAGTAGGCGGTATCGATATTGTCGCGGCGCGGACGTTCCAGCACCTTCACGCCACGCTCGTTGTAATTGTGGCGGGCCGGTGCGCCGGCGGTGCGGCCCTGCGCCATGTCGTAGCTGATAAAGGACAGGCTGGCCGTGGTGCGCACATTGTTGCGGCGCGGATGGTAGAAGAAGTCGCCGATTTCGGGCGCGATTTCCGGCTGCAGCACATAGATCATTTCATCGACCACGCCCAGCGCCACCATGGTGCTCAAAGGCTTGCCGTCCAGGGTCGCCTTGACGTCCAGCGTGACTTTTTCGCCGGGCTGGTAGACTTCCTTGTCCGCCTTGAATTGGAGCGCGATGCGCGGCTCGATTACCTGCAGGCCTGCGTTCTCGAACACGAAGTCGCCATTGCGCGTGTAGGCCACCGAGAACGTCATGTTCGGGCCATGTTCCTCCTTGACGGGTATGCGCACGCGCCACTGGCGCGGCGCCACGCGCTTTGCCTGGTACCAGTCGGCGGCGCCGGCCATCAAGCCATATTGCTCCACCTTGTCGCGCTCCAGGGTAAACAGCGCCTGGTCGACCTTGTCGGAAAACGTGATCAGGGCTTCGGCGGTGTCGCCGGGACGATAGCGGGCGCGGTCCAGCACGATCTCGATGCTGCCCGGCGTGGTCTGCACGCCGTCGCCCGAGACCCAGTGGCTGGCTGCCGCCAGCAGGTTGCCGCGCTCGTCGCGCAGCGCCAGCTGATACGAACCCGATGCGGGGAATGTCACGTCCCAGCCCTTGGCGTTCGGATCGAAAGCGCCGTCGGTCTTCGTCTGTTTCTCCAGCTGTACCATTTCCCAGCGCACCGGCCTGGCCGCGCCCTGGCCGTCTGCCAGCAAATCAAAATGCACGGCTTGGCCCGGATCGGAAAACTGGCGCGTGGCTTTCAACTGATAAGTGGTGATCGAGCGTTCGATCATCAGCTCGCGCGTCGCCTTGACGCGGTAGGCCGCGCCATCGGTCGCCAGCACCGTCAATATATAGCGCGATGGATCGGTGGCGGCCGGCAAAGTGAAATCCAGATTGCCGCTGCCATCGCTGACGACTTCCTCGGTTTTCAAGGCCACCGGGAACAGGCCACTGTAGCGCAGCTCGCCTTCGACCATGGTGTTTTGCTGGCTGCGCAGCGAAAGGGTCATCTTCGCGTTTTTCACCGGCTTGCCATCCGGGTAGCGCAGCGCGATGCTGCCCTTGACCGCCTCGCCTGTCTTGAATTCGGGTTTCGATGGCTGGACATTGATTTCAAAGTGCGGCTTGACATACTCGGCCACGCGGAAGGCCGCGCCATACACGCCATCCTTGTAATTGAAGCGCAGCTCATAGCCGCCGGCGGTGGCTTCCCTGGGCAGGCGGAAGCGCGTTTCGGCACCCGTGTCGCCAGACAGCTGCAGCGTTTGCGTCAGCAGCGGCGTGCCGTTCGGATTGAGCACGCTCAAGCTGATGGGCGCCGCGGCGGCGGCCTGCGAGTTGCGCGCCGAGGTAAATTCGCGGCCCAGAAACTTCACGTTGACTTCGTCGCCGGGGCGGTACAGGGGCCGGTCGGTGACGGCATAGATCTTGGTGTTGTAGATCTCGCTGTCATAGTAAAAATTCTCGGACACGAACACGCCGCCGGCGCGGTCCTGGCCCAGCACATAGGTGTGTTCCGGGCTGCCGCGCTCGAGCGAGGCCACGCCGTCGGCGCCGGTGGTGGCCGACTGCAGCACGCCGGTGCCGTCGGTCCACGCCACGCTGGCGCCGGCCACGGCGGCGCTGTTGTCGCGCCGCGCGGTCCAGACCAGCATCTGGCCGGACGAAACCTTGGTCACCGCCACCGTATCCGACACGAACACCAGGGTGGTGGCGCGGTGCTCGCCGATGATCGCTTCGATCAGGTACAGGCCCGGCTTGCGTTTGCCGAGCGGGATCATCACATTGCCGGCGCCGGCGACGATGAATTCGCTGCTGGAGCCATCGAGCTTCACGCCTTTCGGCGGTTCGATCGCCTTGGCCTGCCACAGCGGATAGCGGAAGCTGTCGACCAGCTCCATGCCCTTGATCGGCTTGTACTGCGGATGGTTGGCGAACACGGTGCGCCGGCGGATCGCGTCATTGGTCGCCAGTTGCGGCTGTTCCTTCGTGACCGCGAGACGCGCGTCGCCCGAAAACAGCTTGCGCCAGGCCAGGCGCGACTGCTTCCACCAGCTGTCCCACAAAAAGCTCAAGGTGTTGGCCAGGCCTTCGCCCTGGTAATTGCCTTCGACCTGGATGCGGTGCAGATTGCGCTGCTTCTTCAAAAACTCCATCGGTTCGGGCACGCGGTAGACGACGATGTCGGCGCCCGAATACGCTTCCAGGTTCATGCGCCCCATGTCGCGGCCCGGCACTTCCAGGCGCACGCGCGCCTCGTCGACGCTGCCGTAGCTGGCGTCCGACAGCAGGAAGAACGGCTCGCCCTTGAAGGTCGTGTAATTGCTTGGCTGGCGTTCCTGCGCCGAGGCGCCAGCCATCAGCACGAACGCCAGCAAACTCGCAAAAAGCAGCTTCATGATAAAAACGCCAGCCGGTATACCCCGGCGAAATTCGGATTGTTGGGCACAGGTTGCCACCGGGTGTCCTTCCAGGTCGTGAGTTGTTTGATATCGACGGTCCGCAGACCATTGTCGTCGGGGGTGACGGTGCCGGTGTGGTAGGCGATACGCGCCCCCATCCAGACCATCAGATGTTGTTCGTCGCCCTGGTCGAAAAACAGCAAGTCGCCGGGCAGTGCCTGGCTGATCTCGCGGGCGATAAAACGGCTGTTGTGCTGCACCAGCGCCAGCGCCGTGACAAAGTGGCCAACGGTGCCGCCCGTCTGCACCCAGCGGTTGCGCAGCGCGGCCTGGTGTGCGTCCAGCTCCAGTTCGGGCGGCAGGCGCCGGTCGCTGGCGATGCCGTTCGCGTGCAGCCACTTCGCATCATGCACGGTGAGCGCTTCATTGACGGCAAAGCGCACCAGGCCGGCGCAGTCGCGGTGGATCCAGCGCGGCGACGGTCCCCGTTCGATCTGGGCATTCACGATGCGCAGCATCCAGGCCTGGAAGGCGCGGCTTTGCGCTTGCGACAGCCGCACCTGCTCCTCAACCGGTTCGCGCAGAGCCCAAGCCGCGGGTGCGGCCACCATGGCGGCGCACCCGGCGAGCGAGCGCAAGGCGACGCGGCGCGCATTCACCACCGTCATCGCACCGTCTCCTGCCATTCCAGCGGTGCCCATGCGGTGCCACTGGCCGGCGGCTGTTTGAGCACCATGCGTAGCGGCGGGTATTTTTTCAGCGCGTCCAGGCGCGGCACCAGGTGTTCATTGGCGGCCGCGCGCAGGACCGGTTCGTTATTCGCCGGCAGCGTATCGAAGGCCTCGAACTGGATCAGTTTTGCCAGCGAGGCCGGCGCGATCAGGCCGACCGTGCGGGCGCCATCGGGCAGCAGGTCGCTGGCGGCCGGCGCCTGCTTGCGGCGCACCGCCAGCACCTGGTCGACCAGCTTGGCGTCGGCCGAGAAAACGACGGTATTGCCGGCGACGGCCAGCGCCGCGGTGGCCGGCCCCAGGCCCGTGGCAATGGTGCGCTCCCACCGGATGGCGCCATCCTTGCCCGCAGTCTTGCGCACCGGGTCCTTGCCGCCGATGGCCGCTTCGAACAGGCTGGCATACAGAGCCTCGTCGCCGGCCTGCGGCTTGCGGGTGGCGACAAACACCGGCGTATGCAGCCGCGAATTGCCATACCAGCAGGCGGCGGCGGGGCCTTGCAGGTGCTCGGCCAGCGGCGCCACCGGTTCCGGGGTCTTGCTGCCGAGGCGCTTCAACACCGGGGCCAGGGCGGTCCAGTCGACCGGCACGCTGAAGCAGGCGCTGGGAGCATGCGGCAGCACCGGCCACAGGGCGCTGCTGTCGTAGCCACCATCTTTTTTCAGTTTGTCGGCATTGAGCAGCACCTTCGACTGCCAGGCGCCTTGTTGAAAATCGAAGCGCAGCGCCTCCAGCGCACCAAAAAAGGGCTGGTAGCCGAACGATAAAAAGTCCGCCTTGACGGCGATGCTGTGGCCCTCGGGCGCGGCATTATCGAGATGGAATTGCGGATGAAACACGTTCTGCTTGTCCGCATCTTTCGCCAGCAGGCTGACGACGGTTTTCTCGGCCGTGCCGTCGCCGTCCTTGCCTTCGCTGCCGCCATACAGCATGCCGGGATGCGACAGGATCACCAGGCGCTGGCCGTGAGCGGCGAACAGCAAGGTGCGCTGCCAGGCGTAATTGAGTGCGTAGACGGGCACGGTGTCGCCATCGACGCGCAGGCTGCCGGCCACGCTCATCTGCGTGTCCTTCAAGGCCACCTTGCCCGCTTCTTCCAGGATGCGCGTGAGCTGGTTGCGCGAGACGGCGATGGCAAAATGCTTGAGCGAGCCGTCGGCATCGCGCCACAAGGCCACTTCGGCCGGCTGGTCCAGCACCATGCGCAGCAGCTGGTCGCCCCAGCCCAGTTGATGTTCATAGGCGATGCGGCGCAGGCTGCCCTTCAGGCCCAGCCGGTCTTCGCTCTGCTCGTAGTAGAACAGGAATTCCTCGCGCAGCACGTCGCGCGCCAGCGGCACCGTCAGCAGGTCGCGCGGCAGGGTCGACAGGCTTTTGGTGCGCACCAGCGCATCGGGCCTGGACAAGTCGAGCTTGAGGCTGTTGACCGGCCCCATCGCGCCCCAGCCAAACGCCCGGTAGCCGACCAGCGCGGCCGCCACCACCGCCACCCCGGCCAGTGATCCGAACAGGACTTTTTTACTGAAACCTTTTTTCGCCAGCACCGTGTATCCCCTCTACCCTGCCGTAGCATTGCCAAGTTGGTAATTATTGATAAATGGTAACATGGCATTTACGCCCGCAGCGCACCGCTGACACGACAGGTAAAATAGCGGTTTCGCCGATCCCAGCTGCCGCCATGACCATCCTGCTTTCCACCCTGAACGCCCGCTACACCCACGCTTCGCTGGGCTTGCGCTACCTGCTGGCCAACATGGGGCCGCTGCAGGCGCAGACGCGGCTGCAGGAATTCGTGATCGGCGCGAAAACCACGGAACTGGTCGAACGCATCCTCGTCAACAAGCCGCGCATCATCGGTTTTGGCGTGTATATCTGGAACGTCGAGGAAACCACCAAGCTGGTGGCCATGCTCAAGCGCGTGGCGCCCGAGGTGATCATCGTGCTCGGTGGCCCCGAGGTATCGCACGAGGCGGGCGAGCAGGAGATCGTCAGGCTGGCCGACTATCTGATCACGGGCTGGGGCGACGTCACCTTCCCCAAGCTGTGCGGCGAGATCCTCAACGGCCCGAAACCCATCATGAAGATCCATGCCGGCGTGCAGGCGCCGCTGGCCGAACTGCAAACGCCGTATTCCTTGTATACAGACGACGACATCAAGCACCGCACCTTGTACGTGGAAGCGTCGCGCGGCTGCCCGTTCAAGTGCGAGTTCTGCCTGTCCGCTCTGGACAAGACGGCCTGGCCGTTCGCGCTCGACAATTTCCTGGCCGAGATGGAGTCGCTGCATGCGCGCGGCGCGCGGCTGTTCAAGTTCGTCGACCGCACTTTCAATCTGAATATCAAGACCAGCCTGAAGATCATGCAGTTCTTCCTCGATAAAATCGAAGCGAATCCGGACGATGCTATCTATGCCCACTTCGAGCTGGTACCCGACCACCTGCCCGATGCACTGAAAGAGGGCATCAGCAAGTTCCCACCGGGCGCGCTGCAGTTCGAGATCGGCATCCAGAGCTTCAATCCCGAGGTACAAGCCTTGGTCAGCCGCCGGCAGGACAATCAAAAGGCGGCCGACAATATCCGCTGGCTGTGCGAGGAATCGAACGCCCACCTGCACGTCGACCTGATCGCCGGACTGCCGGGCGAAGATGAAGCCAGCTTTGCGGCCGGCTTCAATAAACTGGTGGCCTTGAAGCCGCATGAAATCCAGTTCGGCATCCTGAAGCGCCTGCGCGGCACGCCCATCATCCGCCATACGGAACAATTCGGCATGGTGTTCGACCCGCATCCGCCGTACACCATCCTGGCCAACAAGCACCTGGACTTCATGAGCATGCAGCGCCTGGTGCGCTTTGCCCGCTACTGGGACCTGGTGGCCAATTCGGGCCGCTTCGCCAATACGGTGCAATGGATGCTGGGCGACGCACCGTTCGAGAACTTCATGGATTTTTCCAACTGGCTGTATGCCCATACCGACGCCACCCACCGCATCGCCATGGAAAAACTGGCCAAGCTGGTGGCGCAGTGGCTGCAAACGCGCGGCATGAGCGCACTGGAAGCCAACGCACTGGTGGCCAGCGACTATGCGGGCGGTGCCAAGGCCGCACATCATGCCGCCCCCGCCGAACAGCCCAAAGCGCCTCCTTTGGCCGCCGCCCTGCCGCAGCGCCAGGCCCGCCATTTGGCGTCCTAGAGCGCGCCAGCCCACACAGCGGGGCCGCGAGAATGGAACATCTGTGGCGGTCAGGGCCATTCTCCCTTAAACTGGCGTGATGCCCACTCTACAATCGCCCCAACTGAAGCTAGCCCAAGCCGACTCCCAGCAGGGGAGCGTGGTCACTGCCAGCGGCACCTGGCAGGTGCACGCGCTGGCGCAGGACAACGCGATCAAGGCCATCAACGCCCAGCTCAAGCCGCTCAAGGATGACGCCAATGTCAGCTGGGACCTGTCTGCGATCGACAGCATGGACCATATCGGTGCCCAGCTGTTCTGGAATGCCTGGGGCAAGAGCCGTCCGGCGAAACTGACCCTGGCGCCTAGCCAGGAAGAATTTTTCAAGCGTATCGAAGAAACCGGCCCGTTGAAGACGGCGCAGTCGCGCGCCCATCGCCTGACCCTGGTCATGAAGCTGGGCATGGCGATCCTGGTGTTCTTCGAGCACCTGAAGGGTTTTATCGCCCTGATCGGCCAGGTCACGCAGGACGTGGGCCGCTTTGCGCGCCATCCGCTGCGCGGGCCGTGGCGCGAAATTTCCGCCAATATCTTCCATGCCGGCTTCCAGGCGCTCGGCATCACGGCGCTGGTGGGTTTCCTGATCGGCGTGGTGCTGTCCTATCTGTCGGCGCAGCAGCTGCGCAATTTCGGCGGCGATATCTACCTGGTCAACCTGCTGGGCATGAGCGTGATCCGCGAACTGGGGCCGCTCTTGGCGGCGATTCTGGTGGCAGGCCGCTCGGGCTCGTCGATCACGGCCCAGCTGGGCGTGATGCGCGTGACCGAAGAACTGGACGCCATGCTGGTGATGGGCATCTCGCACGGTTTCAGGTTGATCATGCCGAAAGTGCTGGCCCTGGCCATTTCCATGCCGCTGCTGGTGATCTGGACCGATACGGCGGCGCTGATCGGCGGCATGGTGGCGGCCAAGGTGGAACTGAATCTGTCGGCCCGCTACTTTATCCAGAAGCTGCCGGACGCCGTGCCGCTGGCCAACTACATGATAGGCCTGGGCAAGGGCGTGATCTTCGGCATGCTGATCGCGCTGGTGTCCTGCCACTTCGGCCTGCGCATCAAGGCCAATACGGAAAGCCTGGGACGCGGCACCACCACCGCCGTGGTCACGGCGATTACGGTGGTGATCCTGGCCGACGCCGTGTTTGCCATCGTTTTCAATGGAGTAGGCTACTGATGAGCGAAGAAAACGTCAGCTGCGGCTTGACACACAGCGACGACGGCGAGAGCAAGCTGGACTTCCACGGCGATACGCCGGTGGTCGAGATCAGCAATCTGTGGACCAAGTTCGGCCGCACCGTGGTGCACCAGGACCTGAACCTGGAGATCGAACGCGGCGAGATTCTCTCCATCGTCGGCGGCTCCGGTACCGGCAAGACGGTGCTGCTGCGCCAGATGCTGGGCCTGGAACACCCGTCGCGCGGCTGCGTCAAGGTGTTTGGCGAAGATATCAACAAGGCCGACCGCGACCATCTGCAGCAATTGCGCAACCACTGGGGCATGCTGTTCCAGCAGGGCGCGCTGTATTCGGCGCTGACCGTGTTCGACAATGTGGCCCAGCCGATGCGCGAACTGCGCGTGCTGCCCGAAGACCTGATCCACGATGCGGTGCTGCTGAAAATGAATATGGTCGGGCTGGGGCCGGAACATGCGCTCAAGATGCCGTCCGACCTGTCGGGCGGCATGATCAAGCGCGTGGCCCTGGCGCGTGCCCTGGCGCTGGAACCGAAGTTATTATTTCTCGACGAGCCCACGGCCGGCCTGGACCCGGACTTGTCGGAAAGTTTTGTCACCCTGATCCAGTCGCTGCACCGCGAACTGGGCCTGACGGTGGTGATGGTCACGCACGACCTCGACACCCTGTTCGCCCTGTCCACGCGCATCGCCGTGCTGGCCGAAAAACATGTGATCGCGCTCGGCACCACGCGCGAAGTCATCGCGGTCGATCACCCGTTCATCAAACAATTCTTCCTGGGCGACCGCGGCAAGCGCGCGCTGGCCGTCCTCGATGAAAAACAGGCCGCCGAGGCGCCGCCGGAACTCGCCCCCGGCACTGACAAGAAAGCGGAGAATTAATGGAAAACAGATCACACGCCCTGCTGACGGGCTTTTTCACGCTCACCCTGCTGGTTGCCGCCATTTTGTTCGGCGTCTGGTTCAACCGCGACCGGGTCGAACGCGTGCCCTACCTGCTGGCCACCACCCTGTCGGTGCCGGGCCTGAACCCGCAGGCGGCCGTGCGCTACCGCGGCCTGGAAGTGGGCAAGGTCGACGCGATCGACTTCGATACGCAAAAAGCCGGGCAGATCCTGGTGCATATCAGCGTCGCGCCCGACACCCCGGTCACCAATACCACCTTTGCCACCCTCGGCTACCAGGGCGTGACGGGCATCGCCTACATCCAGCTCGACGATGAAACCGTGGGCTCGAAACTGCTGGGCACGACCAAGGAAAAACCGTCGCTGATTCCGCTGCGGGCGGGCTTGCTCGATCAACTGGAAAAGCGCGGCAAGCGCATCCTCGACCAGGCAGAACAGATCACGAACAAGGTCAACAACCTGCTCAGTCCCGATAACCAGGAAGCCATGCTGGCCGCCTTCACGGAAGTGGGCAAGACGGCCAAGGCCTTCGGCGAGATTCCGAAGCAGCTGCAGCCAACCTTGCAGCAATTGCCGCAGCTGACCGATGAAACGCGCAAGAGCATCGCCGCCATCAAGGATGCGGGCGACAATGTGACGGAACTGTCGCAGACCTGGAAAAAACTGGGCACCGACCTGCAGGCGCCCGGCGGCATGCTCGACAACGTCAATGGCACGGTGGCGCGCGTCGGCCGCTCGGTGGAATCGGTGGCCAGCGGCGTCTCGCTGGAAGTGCTGCCGCAAGTCATCGAACTGAGCGGCGAAGCGCGTTCCTCGATGCGCGCCCTGAAAACCACCATGAGCACCCTGAACGAACAGCCGCAAAGCATCTTGTTCGGCAACCCCGACATTCCGCCCGGTCCGGGCGAGCCCGGCTTCTCGGCGCCGGCAAAATAAGGAGATCACCGATGCAGTTTCCCCATCCTTCGCGCACCAGCGCCGGCGTATTGACCCTGGCGGCGGCCCTGCTGCTGGGCGGCTGCGCCAGCCGTGGCCCGCTGCCGACCTTTTATGATTTCGGCCCGCCGGCCGCGCCAGTGGCGCAAACGACTTCCGCGCCGCTGCCGGTGCTGGTCATCGCCGACGCCAACGGTCCGTCGTGGCTCGATACCCAGCGCATGTATTACCGCCTGCTGTACGCCGACGCCCAGCAGTCGCGCCCGTATGCCTACAACCGCTGGAACACGCCGCCGCTGCAACTGCTGAGCCAGCGCCTGAAAACCCGCGTCGCCCAGGGCGGCGTGAAGGTCTTGTCGACCACCGACGCGGCGGCCGGCATTCCGCTGCTGCGCATCGATGTCGACGATTTCTCGCAAAACTTCGATAGCGAAAAGCAAAGCAGCGGCCAGGTCACCCTGCGCGCCTCGCTGTTCCGCGGCCACCAGTTGCTCGACCAGAAAACCTTCAGCCGCAACAGCCGCGCGGCCAGCGCCGATGCGCAAGGCGGCGCGCAGGCGCTGGCCCTGGCGTCGGACGCCGTCGCCGCCGACCTGCTGGCCTGGCTGGGCACGCTGAACATACCGAAAGAATGATGCCGGCCTCAGCCCACGACCATCCGCTGGCGGCGCCGCCGCATCCGCCTGCGCCTCGCCGCTCTTCGCCCGTCTCGCGCGCGACGCTGCTGGCCTATGTGTTCCTGATCGTCTATGCCAGCTGGTTTCCATTTACGGGCTGGCACAGCAACGGCCTGTCGCCATTGCTGTTTCTTGAAAACACCAGGATGCCCCGGTACTGGACGGGCTTTGACGTCGGCGTGAATATCGTCGGCTACATGCCGCTGGGCACCTTGATCGTGTATTCGCTGTTCCCGCGCATCACCGGCTTTTTTGCCGTGCTGATCGCCACCTTGTGCGGCATGTTTGTCTCCGGCAGCATGGAGGCGGTGCAAACCTACCTGCCCAGCCGCGTCTCGTCGAACCTCGATTTCTATACCAACTCGGCCGGCTGCTGCGTGGGCGCCATCGTCGGCGCCCTGTCGGCGCGCAAGCTGCTCGACCATAGCCATTTGCTGCGCGTGCGCCAGCGCTGGTTCGTGCAGCATGCCAGCCAGGGCCTGGTGCTGGTCGCGCTGTGGCCGCTGGCGCAGATCTATCCGCAAGGCTATCTGTTCGGCCTGGGCCAGCTGCTGCCCATCCTGTCGGACTGGCTGTCGACCCTGATGGGCATGGAGATCGACCTGGCGTCCTACCTGCGGCCCGACGCCGTGCTGACGGTGGAACAATACTGGCTATCGGAGACCATCATCACGGCCTGCGGCATGACGGGCGCCGTGCTGGCCCTGCTGTGTCTGATGCGCCGGTCGGCGCCGCGCACCGCACTGGTGGTGATCCTGATCGGTGCCGCGCTGGTGGTGCGTTCGCTGGCCAGCGCGCTGCTGTTCTCGCCGCAAAACGCCTTCGTGTGGATCACGCCGGGTGCCCAGGGCGGCTTTTTGATCGGCCTGATCATGCTGGGCGGGCTGGCTTTCGCGCCCCATGTGGCACAGCGCCGCATCGCGGTCGCCACCTTGCTGCTGAGCCTGGTTATCGTGAATACCACGCCGATCAATCCCTATTTCATGTCCACCCTGCAAGGCTGGGTACAAGGCAAGTTCCTCAACTTCAATGGCGCGGCCCAGTTCCTCGCCCTGCTGTGGCCGTTCATGGCGCTGTGGTTCCTGTGGCTGCCATCGCACAAGCTGAACCGGCAGGAAGAACTGCAGCGACATCGGCGCGAAGACCATCCATAAGCGTTATCATGGCGCATAGCCAACCGCAGGAGTACGACAATGAGCGACGCCCCCTATTTTGAACGCCACGTTTTTTTCTGCATGAACAAACGTGAAGACGGCCGCAACAGCTGCGGCGACCATGGCGCCGAAAAAGCGCAAAAACACTGCAAGCGCCGCATCAAGGACCTGAACATGAGTGGCGCCGGCAATATCCGCATCAACCAGGCCGGCTGCCTGGACCGCTGCGAAGAAGGACCGGTGCTGGTGATCTACCCGGAAGGCACCTGGTACACCTATGTCGACAACAGCGATATCGATGACATTATCGATAGCCATCTGGTGGGCGGCAAGGTTGTCGATCGCCTCAAGATTTAATACCAATTTAAGAGACAAGCGCCAACATGAGCCTCATGAACCGAAATTCCGAAAAATTCACCTTGGCCGGCCATGCGGGCAGCATGGAAGGCCTGCTGGACTTCCCGGCCGATACCCCGCGCGGCATCGCGCTGGTGGCCCATCCGCACCCGCTGTACGGCGGCACCATGGACAACAAGGTCACGCAGACCCTGGCGCGCGCCTTTGTCGCGCTCGGCTACGTGGTGGCGCGCATCAACTTTCGCGGCGTGGGCGCCTCGGAAGGCGTGCATGACCACGGCGCCGGCGAAACCGACGACATGCAACTGCTGTACGAACACATGCGCAGCCTGTATCCGGGCCTGCCGGTGGCCTTGTCCGGCTTTTCCTTCGGCACCTTCGTGCAATCGAAATTGAACGAGCGCCTGAGCGCCGCCGGCACGCCGGCCGAGCGCCTGGCGCTGATCGGCAGCGCGGCTGGAAAATGGGCGATGGCCGACATTCCGGCCGACACCATCCTGATCCACGGCGAACTGGACGACACGATCCCCCTGTCGGCCGTGTTCGACTGGGCCCGGCCACAGGATATTCCCGTAATCGTGATTCCCGGCGCCGACCACTTTTTCCACCGCAAGCTCAATCACATCAAGCAACTGGTGATCGCGCTATGGCATGGCGACAAACCCGCCAGCACGCTCGACGATGCTTGAAGTGTGGGCTTACTGCCGTTTCCGCGGCTATAATTGATCCGTTTTTTCCACGCGGCCATGTCAGCATCAGCAGCATGGCCCTCAGCCTTCACTTTTTTTCGCAGACCAGCCTCCATGAAAAAACTCCTAGCGGCACTGGCCTCCAGTGTACTTTTCCTATCCGCCGCCGTGGCCCAGACCGTTCCGGCGCCGACCATCGCCGCCAAGTCCTGGCTCCTGCTCGACGCCACCAGTGGCCAGATCATTGCCTCGCAAGATCCGGACGCGCGCATCGAACCGGCTTCGCTCACCAAGATCATGACGGCTTACCTGACGTTTGCCGCCGTGCGCGAAAAGAAACTGGCGCTGGACCAGAAAGTGAATGTCTCCGTGCGCGCCTGGAAAGTGGACGCCAGCAGCTCGAAAATGTTCATCGACCCGGCCACCCCGGTGTCGATCGACGACCTGTTGCATGGCTTGATGATTCAATCGGGTAACGACGCCGCCGTCGCGCTGGCCGAAGCCGTTGCCGGCGACGAAGGCACCTTCGTCGTGCTGATGAACCGCGAAGCGCAGCGCATGGGCCTGAAAAACACCCGTTTTGCCAATCCGCATGGCCTGCCTAGTCCCGATAACTATTCCACCGCGCAAGACTTGTCCGTGCTGGCCAAACGCGTGATCGCCGACTATCCGGAATTCTACAAAATCGATTCCGTGAAAAGTTTTACGTACAACAAGATCACCCAGCCGAACCGCAACCGCCTGCTGTGGCTGGACCCGACCGTCGACGGCATGAAAACCGGCCACACGGAAGCGGCCGGCTACTGCATGATCGCCTCGGCACGCCGCCCGGGCGGTTCCGGCGAGCGCCGTTTGATTTCCGTGGTGCTCGGCACCACCTCCGACCAGGCCCGTACGCAGGAAAGCCAGAAGCTGCTGAACTGGGGCTTCCAGAACTTCGATACCGTCAAGCTGTACTCGAAGGGCCAGGCCGTGGCCACGCCGGAAGTGTGGAAAGGCTCGAAAAGCACCGTGAAAATCGGCTTTGCCAACGACGTGCTGGTCACCGTACCGAAAGGCACGGCCGCCAAGATGAAACCGGTGCTGGAACGCAAGGACCCGCTGGTCGCGCCGCTGCCGCAGAACGCCCCGGTAGGCAAGCTGAAAATGGTGGTGGACGGCAAGACCCTGCTGGAACTGCCGGTGGTGGCGCTGGAGCCGATCACCGAAGCCTCGATCTTTGGCCGCGCCTGGGATTCGATGCGCTTGTGGCTGAAATAAGCAATAAGAGCCTATTAAGGTAGTCGCAAACAGCCCGCAGCGATGCGGGCTTTTTTTTGCCTGTTGCAAGGATATAATCCGTCAGATCAGCCCGTCGCCACTCCCAGAAAGTATGCCCATGACCCATGTTTTTCCCGCCAGCCTGCAAGCCCCGCGCAGCCGCCTCTCGCCGCATGGCCCCGAACTGTCGCGCATCGTCGCCGGCATGTGGCGCATCGGCGAATGGAACATGACGGCGCAGCAGCGCCTGGCGTTTATCGAGCAATGCCTGACGCTGGGCGTCACCAGTTTCGATCACGCCGATATCTATGGCGACTACAGCGCCGAAGGCCTGTTCGGCGAAGCGCTGGCCCTGCGGCCGGGCTTGCGCGACCAGATGGAACTGGTCAGCAAATGCGGCATCAAGCTGCTCTCGCCGCATCGCCCCGGCCATGCGATCCAGCATTACGACACCAGCGCGGCCCATATCACCGGCTCGGTCGAACAGTCCTTGCGCCAGCTGCGCACCGACCGGCTCGACCTGCTGCTGATCCACCGCCCCGATCCGCTGATGGATTTCGACGAGATCGCCGGCGCGTTCACCGCATTGAAAAACGCTGGCAAGGTGCTGCACTTCGGCGTATCGAATTTCAGCCGCCACCAGTTCGAAGCCTTGCACCGCCGCTTTCCGCTGGCGACCAACCAGGTCGAATTTTCGCCGCTGCATACGGCACCGATGTTCGATGAAACCTTTGATGGCCTGCAGGACCTGGGCGTAGCGCCGATGGCCTGGTCGCCGCTGGCCGGCGGACGATTGTTCCAGGGCGGCGACGCGAACGTGGAAAACTTGCGCAATGTGATCAAGGATATCGCCGATGAACTGCAGCGCCCGTTTGCCAGCGTGGTGTTCGCCTGGATCATGCAAGTGCCGTGCAAGCCGCTGCCGCTGACGGGCACCGGTCGCATCGAGGCGGTGGGCGTGGCCGTGGAAGGCACGCAGTTTGCTCTCAGCCGCAGCGACTGGTTTGCCATCCTGCGCGCGGCAAGAGGGCACGAGGTCGCTTAATCTATTTCGTCGACATCCGTAAATACCTGAGGCAGGGCAATCCCGCGCCAGCCCAGGTGCCAAGCCAGGTTCAGCGCCAGGGTGGCGGCGATATATACGGCAAAGAAGAAGGCAAAGAAACTGGTTTTCAGCCACACCAGCATGCCGACCGCGACGGCCACCACCAGCAGCAGGGCCAGGCTTTTCTTCTGCTTGGAGCTGGGGAAACGCAGGGTCGACACCATCAGGCTGCCCACGCCGACCAGCAGCAGCATCAGCAGATAGCTGTGCAACTGGCTGTCGATCGGGGCCGGCCAGGCCACCACCACGGCCGCCACGCAAGCGGCGCCGGCGGTGATCGGCATGCCGACAAAATACATGGGGTCGGTCTTGCCGACGTTCACATTGAAGCGCGCCAGGCGCATGGCGCCGCAAGCAACAAAAAAGAAGCTGGCCATGCCGCCAAAGCGCAGCAGCAGCGGATCATGCACGCCCATCTGCACGAAACCATAGCAATACAGCAGCACCGCCGGCGCGCAGCCGAAATTCATCACGTCGGCGATCGAATCGAGCTGCATGCCGAAGTCCGAGCCGGTGTTGGTCAGCCGCGCGACATAGCCGTCAAGCGCATCGAACACGCCCGCCAGGACCAGCAGCGCCGCCGCCAGCCGGTAGTCGGCGGGGTCGCCGGTGCCCGCGTTATCGACCGAAATGACGATGCTGGCAAAGCCGCATGCTATCGAAAGCAAAGTCACCATACTGGGCAAGGCGTACTTGGCGCGCTGCAGGCGCGACTTGGGCAAGGTGTTCAAATTATGGGCAATCCAAAAAATCGGTGAAAAAACAGTGGCATAGCGAACAAGCATTGCACCCATTCTACCCTGCGCGCGGGTTCGCACCCTAGCGTCGGCCAGCCGCACACGGCAGTAACTTCTGTGCACTCCGGGCGGCAAAAATACCTTAGAATCGATTCAAGGCGCCACCATCAACAGAGCAGCAGTTCCCTTTCATACAGGAGTCAGCTTGATCGCCTTGTCCCAGCATAGCAAATCATTCATTCCCGCCCTGTTGATCGCGGCGCTGCTGACCGCTTGCGGCGGTGGCGGCAGCGACAGCGGCAATACGACCACGGCATCGACGGCCACTCCCGGGCCGCAGCTGGTGCAGGAGGCGGGCGCGCCCGCCATGACCGGCAGCATCGCCACCGATGGCTACAACTGGATCAATTACCGGCGCGGCCAGGTCGGCCTGGCCAGCCTGGCGCGCAACAGCCTGATCGATACCGCGGCGCAAGGCCATTCCGACTATTTAAAAACCAATAATACGGTCTCGCATGACCAGGTTGCCGGCAAGCCCGGCTTTACGGGCGCCACCCTGGCCGACCGCTTCGTCAAGGCGGGCTATAGCCTGAACCGCTCGAATTCCTATGCCTATGGCGAAGTGATCGCGGGCGCCACCAACAACTCCGGCTTTTACCTGGCGGAAGAACTGATCACCGCCATCTATCACCGCTTCGCCATCTTTGAACCGATCTTCAAGGAAGCGGGCACCGGCGCCGCCATGGGCAACAATGGCTACGCGTATTTCACCGCCGACTTCGCCGCCAACAATGGCTATGGCCCTGGGCTGGCCGCAGGGCAAGTCGTCACCTACCCCGTCAGCAACCAGGCCAAGGTGGCCACCAGTTTTTCCAGCAATAACGAGGAACCCGATCCGGTGCCGAACCAGGATATTGTCGGCTATCCGATCAGCGTGCACGCCAATATCAACGACGTGCTCGGCGTGACGGCCTTTACCGTGCGCCAGCGCGGCGCCGCCAGCGACCTGACGGTACTGCTGCTGCAACGCGCGACGGACCCGCAAACGCCCTTGTCCGCCGCCGCCATCATTCCGCTGGCGCCGCTGACGGCCGGCACCACGTACGACGTCAGCTTCAACGGCCGTGTGAACGGTACCGCCGTCACGCGCAGCTGGTCGTTTACCACGCGCTAGCGGTGACGGCATGAGCACACCCCACGCCGATAGCGACCATCGCGCCACCACAGCGCAGGGTTCGCGCGTGCTCGACGTGGAAGGCGGGCTGGGCCGTATCATGGGCGACCGCCCGCTATACCTGAAAATCCTGCGCCGCTTCCTGCATGATCACGGCACCACGCCGCGCCAGATCCGCATGGTGTTTGCCGCCGGCGACTATGCCGGCGCGCGCCTGCGCGTGCACACCTTGAAGGGCGCGGCCGGCATGATCGGCGCGGTCCAGGTGCATGCCTTGTCGAGCGCGCTGGAAATGGCGCTGCGGGCCCAGGCGCCCGGCCTGGCGCAGCAGATCGCGCACCTGGAACTGGCGCAAGATCAACTGCTGGGCGCCGTCAGCGCGATGCTGGGCACGCCCGAAGAAAGTCATCTGGCAGCGCAGGACATGGCGCCCGACCCGTCCGCCCCCGCCATCCAGCTGCTGCTGGCGCGCCTGGCCAGCCATTTGCGCGAGGGCGACGGCGCCGCCATCGATATCCTGGAAAATTCGGCCAGCCTGCTGGCCGCCAGCCTGGGCGTGCATGTGTACCAGGAAGTGGCGGCCGCCGCCCATGAATTCGATTTTGACAACGCACTGGAAGCCCTGCTGCGCCGGCGATAATCAGCGACAATCAGCGACAATCAGCGACAATCAGCGATCATATTGCGTCTCTTCCGCATACGCCTCGCCACAACTCTTGCAGCAGAAACGCCGCACCGCATCGAGCGGCTTGTCGCAATACCAGCAGGCGCCCTTGGGCGGCAGGTTTGCGGCCAGCTGCAAAGGCGTCAGCCGTGCACTGTCCCGCTCCTCCTGCGAGGCTTGCAACTGCTTGCTGTCCATGCCGGCCCCCTTTCCTAAAAGCACTAAAGTGCGTCAGGCAAGAGTACGTCAGCGGCGATTGTGCTTCATGACAATTCTCAATCGTGGCGGAAGCAAAATCTGGGGTCAGCACCCTCGCCCGTCAGCAATGAACTCCGAGTTTGCGGCATTGAGGGTCTGACCCCGGAACTTGCATTGGGGGTTGAACTGAACAGCAATACTAGCCCTGTTTCCGAAAACTCCTGACCGCATCATTCGCGTTGTCATCGATCACTTTCATGATCTCCGGCTGTTTCGCATATTTCACGCTCAAGCGCTTCAGCTGCTGCTGCGCCGCGCCGCACGACTGCTCGATGGCCTGCGTGATTTCGCGCTGGCGCGCCTTGTCGTTCTCGTCCCACTCGCCAGCGAAGTGCTCGCACATCTCGGCATTGTCGATAAACTTTGCCACATCAGCCGGCAGTTTTTGCTTTGCGCCAGCCAGCAGAGGCAGGCTCAGCAAAAGCGCGAACACAAGCTTCATCATTTCTCCTTATTTCCCGATACAGAACCGGCTGAAAATCACGCCCAGCAGATCGTCAGGCGAAAATTCCCCGGTGATGCTCGACAACTGCACCTGCGCCAGGCGCAGTTCTTCGGCGAACAGGTCCAGCGACTGGTCGTCCTGGGCCGCGTGTTCGGCGGCGATATTCAGATGCTTGCCGGCCGATTTCAGGGCGATCAGATGGCGTTCGCGCGCCAGGTACAGCGATTCGCCCGTCTGTTGCCAGCCGGCGATACGCAACAGCTCGCCGCGCAGCAGGTCGATGCCGATATGTTCATGCGCCGACAGGTAGACGTGGGTCGCGTCCGGCAACATGTCGACGCTGGGCTTGTGGCCGGACAAATCGATCTTGTTCCACACGCGCACCACCGGCACGCCTTCGGGAAAGGCGGCGACGATGGTTTCGTCGGCCAGGGTCGGGCCGTGGTCGGCGTCGAGCAAGTGCAGGATCACGTCGGCCTTGCCGATTTCTCCCCAGGTGCGCTCGATGCCGATGCGCTCGACGGCGTCGACGGTGTCGCCGGCGCTGCGGATGCCGGCAGTGTCGATGATGTTCAGCGGAATGCCCTCGATCTGGATCGTTTCGCTGACCTTGTCGCGCGTGGTGCCGGCGATCGGCGTGACGATGGCCACGTCGGCGCCCGCCAGCGCGTTCAGCAAGGAGGACTTGCCCACGTTCGGCTGGCCGGCCAGCACCACGTTCAAGCCTTCGCGCAGCAGCGCGCCCTGCGCGGCCTGGGCAAACACTTTATTCAAGGCCTCGATCACGGCTTTCAGCTGGCCGCGCGCGTTCGATTTTTCCAGGAAGTCGATCTCTTCTTCCGGGAAATCCAGGGTCGCTTCGACCAGCATGCGCAGCCCCGTCACCTGCTCCACCAGCGCATGGATGGTGTTCGAAAACGCGCCCGACAGCGATTGCGAGGCGGACTTGGCGGCCGCCTCGGTCGAGGCGTCGATCAGGTCGGCCACGGCCTCGGCCTGCGCCAGGTCGAGCTTGTCGTTCAAGAAGGCACGGCGCGTGAACTCGCCGGGCTCGGCCAGGCGCAAGCCGCTGTCCTTGCCCGCTTCCAATACGCGCGCGAGCAACAGCTGCAGCACGACCGGGCCGCCATGGCCCTGCAGTTCCAGCACGTCTTCGCCCGTGTACGAATGCGGGCCCTTGAAATGGATGGCGATGCCCTGGTCGATAATGGCGCCGTCCGCTTCAGTGAATGGCACATAAGTGGCGTGGCGTGGTTTCAATGCCTGGTCGCCGAACAGCGCGGCCATCAGGGGCGCCAGGTTCTTGCCGGAGGCGCGGACCACGCCGATGCCGCCGCGTCCGGGAGCGGTGGCGATGGCGGCGATAGGAGAGGAGTCGAGTTTCATGGGGGTAGTTTATTCGGAGAAGGCTGGAAGAGGTCGGCAAAACCCACTTTTTTTTGAAATCGGACCCAGCGGGTCCGATTTCAAAAAAAAGCCCGCACTAGGCGGGCTTTTGCTTTGCTAACCCTGCTTACACAGTGGATGGCGCGTATTTCTTGGTGATCACCCATTGCTGGCCGATCGACAGGACGTTGTTGACGACCCAGTACAGTACCAGGCCCGACGGGAAGAAGAAGAACATCACCGAAAACGCCAAAGGCATGAACAGCATCATCTTCGCTTGCATCGGATCGGCAGGGGCCGGGTTCAGCTTGGTCGTGATATACATCGAAATCGCGTACAGCACTGGCAGGATGCACCATGGGTCATGCTGGGCAAGGTCGGTGATCCAGCCTATCCATGGCGCGCCGCGGATTTCCACCGACGCGTTCAGCACCCAGTACAGGGCGATAAATACCGGCATCTGGATCAGGATCGGCAGGCAGCCGCCCAGCGGATTGATTTTTTCCGTCTTGTACAGCTCCATCGTGGCCTGGTTCATCTTCTGCGGATCGCCCTTGTAGCGCTCGCGGATGGCCTGCATCTTCGGCGTGACCAGTTTCATCTTGGCCATGCTGCGGTAGCCGGCGGCCGACAGCGGGAAGAAGGCCAGCTTGATCAGGATGGTGAAGGCGATGATCGTCCAGCCCCAGTTGCCCAGTACGCTGTGGATCTGTTCCATGACCCAGAAGATCGGCTTGGCGATAATCGTCAGCCAGCCATAATCCTTGACCAGTTCCAGACCAGGCGACACGGGTTCGAGCAGGTGCGCGATTTGCGGACCCGAGTACAGCTTGGCATCGATCGCGGCCGAGGCGCCTGGCGCCAGCGCCGGCAAGGTCACCAGGTTACCGATGGCGTAGGTGTTGGTCGACAGCTTCTTGGTAAAGATATCGCGCGCGATGTTCGCTGGCGGCACGAAAGCCGACACGAAGAAGTGCTGCGAGATGGCAAACCAGCCGCCGTCGGCGCGGACCGGATGCAGGCCTTTCATGGCCGTATCCTTGCCGGTGCGTTCATCTTCGACAGCCGCTTTTTCGATCTTCTCGAACGTCATCTTCTGGTACTTGTCCTGCGGCGTGTACAGGGTCGGGCCCGTGTAGCTGCTGTTGAAGAACGAGTCGCCGACCGGCTTGTTGCCGTCATGAACCAGTTGCATGTACAGCTGAGGCGTCACCGGCGCGGTGCCGACGTTCGATACGTCATGGCGCACGTCGATCACATAGTCGCCGCGTTTGAAGGTGAACGTCTTGGTCAGCTTGACGCCGCCTTGCACCGCTTCCATCACCAGCTGGATCTGCTTGCCGTCGGCAAGGGTGCGCACGCCAGGCTGCACCGTGAAGCCGGTGTTGTGCGTCGGGAACGGACCGCCGACCAGGCCGGTTTGCGCCAGGTAGGTATGGTTCGCGCCTTCGTCGAACAGCACTTCGTTTTGCTTGCCTGCATCAGGCTGGCACCACTGGAACAGGCCGAAGCAACCGCCAAACCAGCCCGGATTGCCCGCGCCCTTGAATTTGAGCAATTCCAGACGTTTGACCTGGCCACCCAATGTGTCGATATCGACCTTGATGACATCGGTGGTAATGGTGATGCGCTCGCTCTTGAAAGCGCCAGGATCGGCATTCACGCCAGGCAAGGATGCCGCGCCGGCGGCCGGCAGGGCGGTCGGTGCAGGGGTGGTCGGCGCCTTGGCGGTCTGGGCGGTATTAGCGGAGAACATCGACGGGCGACCGGTCGAAATCATCCATTCATTCCACAGAATTACCAGCGAGACGGAGAACACGATCCACAGGATGGTACGTTTATTGATATCCATTAGGGTATTGGTCAGGAGTGGTTGCAACCGCAAGCGGTCGTTGAAGATTGTTTGCCGTCGGCCGGTGGCACCGGGTCAAAGCCCCCGTCATTCCAGGGGTGGCAGCGGCACACGCGCTTGGCAGCCAGCAGGCTGCCTTTCGCGGCGCCGTGGACGCGCAACGCTTCCATCGCGTAATGCGAACAACTTGGATAGAAGCGGCAATTCTGTCCCAGCATGGGGCTGATCACCAATTGATAAGCTCGCAACAGGAACAGCAGCAGGGTTTTCATGGCGCGGATGGTGGTGGCGCAGCAACAGAGCGCGCTTGCGCGGCCACTTGCGCCGCGAACAGCCGGCTCAGTTCATCACGCAGCTCGGCTTTCAGCCTGGCCGTGGTGGCCGGGCCATCCTTGCTGTTGACGGCGCGCGACAGGCGCACCACACAGTCGACCGGCGGCAGCGCGCTGTTGCGAAACAGCTCGCGCGTGACGCGCTTGATCGTGTTGCGGGTCGCCGCGCGTGGCGCGAAACGCTTGGCCACAACGACGCCCAGCCGCGCATGCGGCAAGAGATTGTGTCGGGTATACAGCACAAAATGCGCTGTTTTTTGCGAAGGGCGCAAACGAAAAACGGATGAAAATTCATCCGTTTTAACGATACGCCGAACGCGCGCGAAGTCGTGTGAACCTTCGCGTTGATTGCCGACTGGAGTACAGCTAGCCACGCGATCAGCTGTCAACGACAAGCCTAGACGGCCAGGCGTTTGCGGCCTTTTGCGCGACGTGCGTTGAGCACATCACGGCCACCACGGGTAGCCATACGAGCGCGGAAGCCGTGCGTACGCTTGCGGCGAACGACGGAAGGTTGGTAAGTACGTTTCATGTTGGTCTCGCTAAAAACAAAAAAAATGCAAAATCGGGTCTGACGTCCCGTCAGTTTTTGGTGCCAATGACAATCGCGCACTTATGCCAAGGCACAAGCTGGCCAATCTCATCGCCCGCTTAATCCACGCTTAGTCCATATTGTCGTTCCAAATGAATAAACACGGAATACGGGCGGGGAACCCTGAATTATTCAGCATATACCCCCCCGCTGTCAAGGATTGCCGTGATCGGGTGGAAATTTTCGCAGCCGTCCCCATCTGTCCGGAATGCCGCATTGCCGCTGCGCGGCAGAGGATAACTCCAGACTTGTGCACATGCCCGGCCAGGCCCCAGTCGCAAAAATAACAGTCGTGCCTGTGGATAACTTTGGCGGTCGGGAGTAGAATAGCGCGTTACGTGTGGCGAGCCCTCGCGCGACGCCGGCCTTGCAACACGGTGCACGCAGGGCTGATCGATACGCCCTCCCACACCTTTTCACATAGACGATTCATGGACAATTTCTGGCAGGCCTGTTCCGCGCAGTTGGAACTGGAGCTGACACCGCAACAATTCAGTGCGTGGATAAAACCGCTTATCCCTCTCGACTACGAAGAGGGCAAGCTGCGCATTGCTGCGCCCAATCGATTCAAGCTCGATTGGGTCAAGACCCAGTTCGCCAGCCGCATTACCGCTCTTGCAATTGACTACTTCGAAGCGCCGACCGAGGTCCAGTTCGTGCTCGACCCGCGCCTGGCCCTGCCGAAGAAGCCGGTTGCCGCCAGCACCCCGGCCAGCGATCCGAACGGTGGCGCGCCCAGCGCGCGCGCCGCGGAGCCGCAGCCGAGCGTGCCGGAACTGAGCATCGGCGCCGCGCCACGGCGCGAGCAGAGCCGCATCAACACCGACCTGACCTTCGACAGCTTTGTTACCGGCAAGGCCAACCAGCTGGCGCGCGCCGCCGCGATCCAGGTGGCGAACAACCCGGGCGTGTCGTACAACCCGCTGTTCTTCTACGGCGGCGTCGGCCTCGGTAAAACCCACTTGATCCACGCCATCGGCAATCAGGTGATGGCCGACAATCCGGGCGCGAAGATCCGCTACATCCATGCGGAACAGTATGTGCGCGACGTAGTGACCGCTTACCAGCGCAAGGGTTTCGACGACTTCAAGCACTACTATCACTCGCTCGACATGCTGCTGATCGATGATATCCAGTTCTTTGGCGGCAAGAGCCGGACGCAGGAAGAATTCTTCTATGCCTTCGAAGCCCTGATCGCAGCCAAGAAACAGATCATCATCACCTCGGATACCTATCCGAAGGAAATCACCGGCATGGATGACCGGTTGATCTCGCGCTTCGATTCCGGCCTGACGGTGGCGATCGAGCCGCCGGAACTGGAAATGCGTGTGGCGATCCTGCTGAAAAAAGCCAAGCAGGAAGGCGTGACCTTCTCGGATGACGTGGCGTTCTTTGTGGCCAAGCACTTGCGCTCGAACGTGCGCGAACTCGAAGGCGCGCTGCGCAAGATCCTGGCGTACTCGCGTTTCCACGGCAAGGACATCACGATCGACATCGTCAAGGAAGCCCTGAAGGACTTGCTGTCGGTACAGAATCGCCAGATTTCCGTGGAAAACATCCAGAAAACCGTGGCCGACTTCTTCAATATCAAGGTCGCCGACATGTATTCGAAGCGCCGGCCCGCCAATATCGCGCGGCCGCGCCAGATCGCCATGTACCTGGCCAAGGAATTGACGCAGAAGAGCTTGCCGGAGATCGGCGAACTGTTCGGCGGCCGCGACCACACGACCGTGCTGCACGCCGTGCGCAAGATCGCCTTGGACCGCACCAAAAACCCGGAATGCAACCATGAGTTGCATGTGCTGGAGCAAACATTGAAGGGCTAAGCCCGGCATCTTGGCAAGGCTGGCTCAAAACGTGCTTTACCCTTATGATCTGGTAGGGCGCCCGCAGCAGCAAACAGCGAGTCTTGCCGGTGCTCCCTTGCAATGATTGTGAATTATTACCTTCTTCAACTACATACCCAACCTGAGGATAACTATGCAATTGGTCAAAACCACCCGAGATACGCTTCTCCGGCCACTGCAGATCGTGAGCGGTATTGTCGAGCGTCGGCACACTATGCCGATTCTGGCCAATATCCTCATCCGCAAAGACGGTGAAAATGTTTCTTTCCTGTCGACCGACACCGAAGTGCAGATCACCACGCACGCCCAGATCGGCTCCGGCGCCGACGTGACCGGCACCACCGTGGCCGCGCGCAAGCTGCTGGACATTTTGCGCGCCCTGCCCGAGTCGGGCGACGTCACCATGACCCTGCTGAACAAGCGCCTGACCGTGCAAACCGGCAAGTCGCGCTTCGCCCTGCAGACCCTGGCGGCGGAAGAGTTTCCGACCGTGCAACAGGCGGAAAGCTATAACGCGTCCGTCACCCTGCCCCAGAAAACCCTGAAGCACCTGTTCAATATGGTGCATTTCTCGATGGCGCAGCAAGACATCCGCTACTACCTGAACGGCCTGCTGCTGGTTCTGGATGGCAATAATGTCATCGCCGTGGCCACCGACGGCCACCGCCTGGCCTTCTGCCAGGTCGCCACCGAGCAGACCTTCGCGCGCCAGGAAGTGATTATTCCGCGCAAGACGATTATCGAACTGCAGCGCCTGCTGGAAGAAAACGACGAGCCGGTCCAGCTGGACATCGCCGCCAACCAGGTGAAACTGACCTTTGCCGACATCGAGCTGATCTCGAAGCTGGTGGAAGGCAAGTTCCCCGACTACACGCGCGTGATTCCGAAGGGCTACAAAAACGACTTCACGATCGGCCGCGATGAACTGCTGCGCTCGCTGCAACGCGCCGCCATCATGACCAGCGACAAGTTCAAGGGCGTGCGCTGCATTATCACCCCGGGCAGCATGAAGATCAGCTCGACCAATGCCGACCAGGAAGAAGCGGTCGAGGAACTGGAAATCGACTACGGCGGCGACTCGGTCGACATCGGCTTCAACGTCACCTACCTGCTCGACGTGCTGAACAACCTGAAGTGCGAATACGTCAACATCGCGCTGGGCGATTCGAACTCGTCCGCGCTGATCTCCATCCCTGACAACGCCGACTTCAAGTACGTTGTCATGCCGATGCGGATATAGAAGGTAGGTCGGATTAGCGAAGCGTAATCCGACGCACCCGGCGGCCATGTCGGGTTACGCCGTTCCGGCTAACCCGACCTACGGTCATCCGCCAGCAGTCCCGAATCAATCAGTAATCGCTATTTGAGAAAGCAGTCCATGTCCGAGAATCCACAAGACACCCCGATCCAGGCCAAAACGGAAGAATACGGCGCCTCCTCCATCCAGATTCTGGAAGGCCTGGAAGCCGTACGCAAACGCCCGGGCATGTATATTGGCGACACCTCGGACGGCACCGGCTTGCACCACTTGGTGTTCGAAGTGCTGGACAACTCGATCGATGAATCGCTGGCCGGCCATTGCACCGAAATCCACGTCACCATCCACAGCGACAACTCGATCTCGATCACCGACAATGGCCGCGGCGTGCCGACCGGCCTGAAAATGGACGACAAGCACGACCCGAAACGCTCGGCCGCCGAAATCGTCATGACGGAACTGCATGCCGGCGGCAAGTTCGACCAGAACTCCTATAAAGTCTCGGGCGGCCTGCACGGCGTGGGCGTATCGTGCGTCAACGGCTTGTCGAAACTGCTGAAACTGACCATCCGCCGCAACGGCAAAGTCCATTACATGGAATTCGTGCGTGGCGTGCCGCAAAACCGCATCATCGAAATGGTCGATGGCGTGGCGACGTCCCCTATCCAGGTGATCGGCGACACCGACAAGCGCGGCACCGACGTGCATTTCTGGGCCGACGAAGAGATTTTCACGCACGTGGAATTCCACTACGAAATCCTGGCCAAGCGCATCCGCGAACTGTCGTTCCTGAACAATGGCGTCAACATCCGCCTGTCCGACCAGCGCACCGGCAAGGAAGAAATTTTCGCCTTCGAAGGCGGCACGCGCGGCTTCGTGGAATACATCAACAAGGCCAAATCGGTCTTGCACCCGACCATTTTCCAGGCCACCGGCGAGCGCATGTCGGACCAGAACACGAATATCTCGGTCGACGTGTCGATGCAGTGGAACGACGCCTACAACGAACAGGTGCTGTGCTTCACCAACAACATCCCGCAACGCGACGGCGGCACCCACCTGACGGGCCTGCGCGCGGCGATGACGCGCGTGATCAACAAATATATCGATGAACACGAGTTCGCCAAGAAGGCGAAAGTGGAAATCACCGGCGACGACATGCGCGAAGGCCTGACCTGCGTGCTGTCGGTGAAAGTGCCGGAACCGAAATTCTCGTCGCAGACGAAAGACAAGCTGGTGTCCTCCGAAGTGCGCGGCCCGGTCGAAGAGATCGTCGCCAAGACCCTGGCCGACTACCTGCAGGAAAAACCGAACGACGCCAAGATCATCTGCGGCAAGATCGTCGAAGCGGCGCGCGCGCGCGAAGCGGCCCGCAAGGCCCGCGACCTGACCCGCCGCAAAGGCATCATGGACGGCCTGGGCCTGTCGGCCAAGCTGGCCGACTGCCAGGAAAAAGACCCCGCCCTGTGCGAACTGTACATCGTCG
This sequence comes from Janthinobacterium sp. PSPC3-1, assembly GCF_049896105.1. Classification (NCBI taxonomy): domain Bacteria; kingdom Pseudomonadati; phylum Pseudomonadota; class Betaproteobacteria; order Burkholderiales; family Oxalobacteraceae; genus Janthinobacterium; species Janthinobacterium sp. PSPC3-1. Next base: position 32,300 of record NZ_JAFCTQ010000022.1, read on the forward strand.
AGGGTGACTCGGCAGGTGGCTCGGCCAAGCAAGGGCGCGACCGCAAGTTCCAGGCCATCCTGCCGCTGCGCGGCAAGGTCTTGAACGTCGAGAAAGCGCGTTTCGAAAAAATGCTGTCCTCGGAGCAGATCACCACGTTGATCGCGACGCTCGGCACCTCGATCGGTCCGGACGAATTCAATGCCGACAAGCTGCGCTACCACCGCATCATCATCATGACCGATGCGGACGTCGACGGCGCCCACATCCGCACCCTGCTGCTGACCCTGTTCTACCGCCAGATGCCGCAACTGGTCGAACGCGGCCACATCTACATCGCGCAACCGCCGCTGTACAAGGTCAAAGCCGGCCGCGACGAGCGTTACCTGAAAGATGACGCCGAAGAAGCCACCTACATGATGACGGTCGCGCTGAACACCGCCGTGCTGGTGCCGCGCGAAGGCGCCGAAGGCATCTCGGGCGACACCCTGGCCGAACTGGTGCGCAAATTCAACCTGTCGAACACCATTATGACCCGCCTGACCCGCGTGATCGACCGCGCCGCCCTGACCGCCATCATGACCGGCGTGCAGCTGGACCTGTCGACCCTGGACCTGGCCGAAACCTCGGCGCAAGCCCTGCAAGCAGCCATCAACGACACGGCCGTCAAAGTGCTGGTGCGCTCGGACGACTTGTCCGAAAAACACATGCTGCGCATCGAGCGCATGCACCACGGCAACGTCAAAGTCAGCTCCATCGACGCCGACTTCGTCCAAGGCCCCGACTACGCCGTACTGAGCACCGGCGCCGCCACCTTCGAAGGCCTGATGGGCGAAGGTGCTTTTGTCCGCCGTGGCGAAGGCGAGCGCGTCAAGGAAATCGCCGTCACCGACTTCCACCAGGCCATGCAATGGCTGCGCGACGAAGCCGAACGCACAGTATCGAAACAGCGCTACAAAGGGCTGGGCGAAATGAACCCGGACCAGCTGTGGGAAACCACCATGGACCCAACCGTGCGCCGCTTGCTGAAGGTGCAAATCGAGGACGCGATCGCTGCGGACCAGATCTTCACTACTCTGATGGGCGATGATGTGGAACCGCGCAGGGCGTTTATTGAGAATAATGCGTTGCGTGCTGGCAATATCGACGTATAAGCGGTATTGTTGATAGAGGGGGCGACACGATGTGTCGCCTTTTTTTTGATCGTATTGAATGGCACGATGACTCCCACACTGAGCTACTACAATCAAAACGCGACAGCGTTCTTTAGCAATACTGTCAGAGTCGATATGTCCGCGCTGCATGCTCGATTTTTGTCTGCTGTAAGCGCTGGTGGCAGCGTGTTGGATGCCGGTTGTGGCTCAGGACGCGATGCCAAGGTCTTTCTCGAAAAAGGCTATCGTGTTACCGCCTTTGACGCTTCACATGAGCTTGTGCAATTAGCAAAGGAGCATACCGGTCTTGAGGTTCAGTTACGCAACTTCTCCGATGTCAAAGAACACGCTTGCTATGACGGTATTTGGGCCTGCGCTAGTTTGCTGCATGTCTCACAAGCAGAGTTGCCAGCAACACTTGCCGGTCTATGGAATGCGCTGAAGCCCGGTGGGGCGTTTTACCTCAGTTTTAAGCTGGGAACCAGCGAACGCGTTCAGGATGGGCGTCATTTCACGGACGTTGAAGAACCGCAATTGCGCGAGTGGTTTGCTGGCTTGCCAGATGTTGACCGGGTCGAGTGTTGGCAGTCCAGCGATCAGCGCCCAGGACGCACGGAGCAATGGCTCAATGCTCTGGTGCGCCGTGCAGTCGCGCCGCAAAATCATCTGATTACGGGCGGCAGCGATCCGTTTCTGCCGCACCTCAGCAGTTCCATTAACCAAGCGTCCGAAGTCGATTTAGCTGTCGCTTTCGTGAAGACGACTGGCCTGCGCTTGCTGCTGCCAGACCTGCAAAGTGCGCTCAAAGGTGATAAGGAATTGAACCGAAACGCGGCACGTGTACGTGTGCTAACGAGCGACTATTTAGACGTGACCGATACCGAGGCGCTGCGCTTATTGATGCTGCTTAAAGCGCAAGGCGCGCAGGTCAAAGTGTATGAATCGGCTGGCAGCAGTTTTCACCTCAAAGCTTATCTGTTCGCGCAGCTCAATGATCAGAGTGTTCTAAGCGGCACGGCATTTATTGGCTCTAGCAATATCAGCCGGCAAGCGCTCACGAATGGCTTGGAATGGAACTATCGTATCGATTATCCGGGCGACAATGGCTATCTTGAAGCGCGCGCCAGATTTGAAGAATTGTTCGTACATCCTCGCTGTATTCCCCTAACGGATGAGTGGATTGCGCAGTACGATGCACGCCGCGTTCCCTTACCGATGGCGGTAGCGCCAGGTAGCCTGGAACAAGATGCGCCGCCGACGCCGTCAACCGTCCAAATCGAGGCCTTGTTCGCCCTCCGAGCGACACGTGATGAAGGATTTCGACGCGGCTTGGTCGTGCTGGCGACCGGACTTGGAAAAACATGGCTGGCTGCTTTCGATGCGAGGCAGCTGGGCGCGCGTCGCGTGTTGTTTGTCGCCCATCGAGAAGAGATTTTGTACCAGGCGGCAGAGACGTTTCTCAGAATTCGCCCGGATGCGCGCGTGGGTTTTTATGCGGGTCAAACGCGAGACACTGAGGCGGAAATACTCTGTGCTTCTATTCAGACGCTGGGGCAAGAAAAGCATTTGGAGCGCTACGCCCCAGACCATTTTGACTATATCGTCGTCGACGAATTTCATCATGCCGCTGCACCGACCTACCGCCGCTTACTGGCCTATTTTTCGCCGAAGTTTTTGCTGGGTCTGACAGCAACGCCGGATCGCTCAGATCAATCCGATATTCTTTCTCTTTGCGATGACAATCTCGTCTTTACGCGTGGGCTATTCGACGGAATCACGGCCAAGCTCTTGGTGCCGTTTCACTACTATGGCATCTTCGACAGCTCGGTGGATTATGCTGAACTACCATGGCGTAGCGGCCGATTCGATCTCGACCAGCTGAGTAATAAGCTGGCGACACTGGCTCGCGCCAAGCATGCGCTGACAGAATGGCAGCGCTATAAACAGCAGCGCACACTGGCATTCTGTGTCTCGGTGGTCCATGCCGAGTTTATGGCCGCACAGTTTGCGAAGGCGGGTATCGCTTGCGCTGCGGTCTATGCTGGTTCGCCCATGAGCCGTGCCGATGCGCTGGAGCGCTTGCGCGACGGACGCCTTGCGGTGATCTTTTCTGTCGACCTGTTTAATGAAGGCGTCGATTTGCCGGCCATCGATACGGTTATGATGCTGCGCCCTACCGAATCTAAAATTCTGTTTCTGCAGCAGCTAGGCCGAGGCTTGCGCAAAAGTGAAGGCAAAGAACGCTTGGTTATTTTGGACTTTATCGGTAATCACAAGAGCTTCCTTCACAAGCCGGAGGCCTTGTTTGAGATCGACGCCAGCTACAAAAAATTAGCGGATTTTGCGCGTAAGGCAGAGGCGAATCAGCTTGAACTGCCCGAGGGATGCTTCGTCAACTACGATTTGGAATTGATCGATTTTCTCAAGTCGCTGGACAGCGACGGAACAAAGAACGAATACGTCGCCTTGCGTGATAGCTTCGGTCGGCGCCCCGCCTTGGCCGAGTTTTACCGGGCTGGCGCGAGCATGCCAGCCATGCGCAAAGAGTATGGTGATTGGTACGCTCTCGTTCAGGCCATGGATGACCTTGACGCAGACGAGCAAGTCATCGCTACCAAGCATCGTAGCTTCTTGCGCGAATTGGAAATTACCAATATGAACAAGAGCTTCAAGATGGTATTGCTTGAAGCATTTCAGGAAATCGACGGTTGGGATACGCCACCAACAGTCGCCGCGCTCTCCGAGCGTTCTTGGCAAGTACTGCAACGGCGACGTGCACTTCTGGGAGATCTTCCGGAAGCACTTCGCTCAGGAAATGGTCATAGCGAGGCATGGCTACGCTACTGGTCCGGCAATCCGATCAACGCTTGGACAGGCGGTAATAGCACAAGTAAAAATAGCGATTTCCGAATCAAAGATGGGCGATTTGAAGCTGTCTTTACACTCGCTGATGGCCACCGACAAAAATTCGAACTGATGGTGCAAGAGATCATCGATTACCGCTTGGCCGCCTATGAAATTCGTCGCATCCAAGCCGAGGTACCGAGTAATGTGATTCCGTTTGTTCGCAGCGACAAGGCAAACAATCTGACCTCGCTCCCCTATTTCCCAAATTTGAAGATCGCCTGCGGTCACTTTAAGACTGGCACTGTGGATGCTGAAGAGTACCGCAGCCTGCCGATCAGCTACGGACATGTCGATCCGCATCGGCACTTTATCGCTCGGGCATCGGGCAACTCCATGAACGGGGGTAAACATCCGATTCAGGATGGCGATTACCTGCTACTGGAACATATCACCTCCACCAATGCCGGCTCGATAACGGGATCGGTGATGGCGATCGAGCGTCAAGACGATGCCGGTGATGGCTTCCAGTATTTGCTGCGCCATATCGTCAAAACACCTGGCGGCAGCTATGTGCTGCATGCAACCAATCCAGACTATCAGGACATGGATGCCACCGAGGACATGCACACCTTGGCGCGCTTTAAAGCCGTTGTTAATCCGCTCGATCTGGCTGTAGGACAGTCGTTCAAGCGCGAGGATATTGCGCCGCTATTTGGCGAGACCTTTAACAGCGGCAGTTGGAATGCCGGCCATGTGACGCTGGCCAGCAAAAACGCTATCGTGTTGCTGGTAACGCTAAATAAGCAAGGCAAGGTTGCAGATCATCGCTATCTCGATCATTGGATCGATGACAGCACCTTTCATTGGCAAAGCCAAAACTCCACAACACCGATTAACAAAAGGGGACGAGACATTATCGAGCACGAGCAAAAAGGACTCGCGATCCACTTGTTTGTAAGAGAGTCTAGGCTACACAACGGCAAAGGTGCGCCCTTCGTTTATCACGGTCCGGTACGATACGAGAGTCACGAAGGCAGTAGTCCGATGAGCGTCGTATTTAGCTTGGCCACGCCATAGCACTTGCTTTATCGAAGCGTGAGCGCTACACAGGAAGGAGCAAATAATGACCACGACCAAAGGAGAGAGTGCCCTGCATGCCGCTCGTGCTTGTGAGTACGCCATCACGGCGCAGCAAAGCGACGCCGCCGCCTTCCAGCGCATGCGTGAGCAATATGCGGCAAGCATCCCGACCTACGAGGAAGAACAAAAACAGAAGAACCTGCAACGGGCAGGGATGAGCACGGAACAACGCAAGCGTCATGAGGCCCTGGACTTTGCGCGGGCGAACGTTGAGCTGTCCGGCGGCAAGATCAGCGAAGAAGATGCACAGCACGCCCTGCGTTGGGCGAATGGTGACCTCACCATGGACGAATACTTGGACGCAGTGCGGTTAAAAATTGCTCCGACGTAAATGAAAATAGCATTTTGCCATTCTGCGGTATGATTTCCCACCGTGCCGCCACGCCCTGCCCCCGCCTTGCGCACCTCGTTGTATCCAGGCACAGCAAAGCCTGGGTAGCTCTCTCTCCAAGGACCTTCTATGTTCGGTTTTAACTTACGCGTCGCCAAGATGGTGTGGACGGCTTTTATCGTCGCTTTCTTGCTGTTCATTATCTACAAGGTGTCGTCGACCTTGATCGTGGTGGTGTTTGCGGTGTTCTTCAGTTACCTGGTGTATCCGCTGATCGGGCTGCTGGAGAAGTATGGGCCGAAGCGCCTGCCGCGTACGGCCAGTATCGGCATCGTGTTCCTGGTGGTGATCTTGCTGGTGGCGGTGCTGGGGTCGATTTTTGGGGCGCGCATCGAGGATGAGGCGATCAAGCTCAGCGATCAGTTGCCGACCCTGCTCAAGGGGAATAACTTTGCCGAGCGTATCCCGCTGCCGGAATTTATGGAGCCACTGCGCGCGCGGCTGCTGTCGTTCATGCAGACGCAGCTGAGCGGCGGGAATGGGCAGGCGATGCCGCTGGCCAAGGAACTGGGGCTGACGGTGATGCATGCGGCCAGCAACCTGATCTATCTGGTGCTGGTGCCGGTGCTAAGCTTTTTGCTGATCAAGGAAGGGCCGGACATGCGCGACGGCTTGCTGTCCCTGCTGAATCGTCCAAATAAAAAGCTGTGGGGCGCCATTATCGATGACCTCGACATCTTGCTGTCGCGCTATGTGCGCGCCCTGCTGCTGTTGTCGATCGCGACGTTTATCTCGTACAGCGTGGCGTTTTCGCTGATGGGCGTGCCGTATGGCTTGCTGCTGGCGGGTGCCGCCGCGCTGCTGGAATTTATTCCGTTTGCGGGGCCGTTGGCGGCGGCGATCATTGCCGTGGTGGTGGCCGGCTTCAGCGGCTTCGAACACGTGTTCTGGCTGATCGGTTTTATTGCCGCGTATCGCTTGTTCCAGGATTACGTGGTCAATCCTTACCTGATGAGCGAAGGCGTGGAGGTGTCGCCGCTGATGGTCATCGTCGGCTTGCTGGCCGGCGACCAGCTGGGTGGCGTGGTGGGGATTTTCCTGTCGGTGCCGGTGATGGCGGCGATCAAGATTGTGTTCGTGCGCGCCAGGGCGGCCTTGCAGGCGCGCCATGATGCACATGAGAAAGCGGAGCTGGCGGCGGAGGCGGCGCGCGCCAGGGCGGCCGAGGAAGCTGCGCTGCTGCTGGAGCAGCGCAACCATACCGCGCTCGACGTATAACGGTTTAGAACTCTTCCCACTCGCCGCTGCTGTCGGCCGCAGGTTTTGCCATGCGCGGCTTGGCGGCGGCGCTGGCCATGGCCGGCTTGGCCAGTTTCAAGGCCGGGCGCTTGGCGGCAGCCGGCCTGGCCGCGGCCACTGCCGGTTTGCGCAATGCAGGCGGTGCCACTGGCGCGCTGTGATTGGCGTCGAGCTTGAAGCGGCTGACCATTTCGGCCAGCGCCGCTGCCTGTTCCTGCATCGATTCCGAAGCGGCGGCCGCCTCTTCCACCAGCGCGGCGTTCTGCTGCGTGACGGTATCCATTTCGGCCACGGCCTGGTTGATCTGGTTGATGCCCAGTTCCTGCTCGCGACCGGCGGCGCTGATCTCGCCCATGATGTCGGTCACGCGGCGGATGCTCGATACGATCTCGTCCATCGTGGTGCCGGTCTGCGTCACCAGGTCGCTGCCGGTGCCCACGTTCTGCACCGACGCTTCGATCAATTGCTTGATGTCTTTCGCGGCACTGGCCGAGCGGTGCGCCAGGTTGCGCACTTCGGTGGCGACCACGGCAAAGCCACGGCCCTGCTCGCCCGCACGCGCCGCTTCCACCGCCGCGTTCAATGCCAAAATATTCGTCTGGAAGGCAATGCCGTCGATCACGCCGATAATGTCGGCGATCTGTTTCGACGAGTCGCTGATGGTGCCCATGGTGGCCACCACTTGCGCCACCAGCGCGCCGCCCTTGACGGCCACGTCGGAGGCCGACACGGCCAGCTGGTTGGCCTGGCGCGCATTGTCGGAATTCTGCTTCACGGTCGAGGTCAGTTCTTCCAGCGACGAGGCGGTTTCTTCCAGGCTCGACGCCTGCTGTTCGGTACGGCTCGACAGGTCCAGGTTGCCCGAGGCAATTTCATTGCTGGCGGTGGCGATCGCACCGCTGCCGTCGCGCACGCCGCGCACGGTGGTCGACAAACGGTCCTGCATCTGTTTCAGGCCACCCAGCAAGGCGCCCATTTCATCCTGGCGCTCGATGACGATATCGTTGGCCAGGTTGCCCTCGGAAATCGCATCGAAATGGCGCAGCGCCTGGTCCAGCGGACGGAAGATGGCGCGCAGCAGCAGGATGCTGGACACGACGATCAGCAGCAGGCCGATCACCAGGCCACCGATGGCCATCGCCACCTGGGTGTCGTACTTGGCCTGGCTGCCGGCATACATGCTGGCGGCCGTGGTGATCTGGAACTGGGTCAGCTTTTCAGCGGCCACGTCCATCGAACGGTACAGCGGCGTCATGCCCTTCATCATCAGGCTGTCGGCCTGCTCCGCCTTGCCTTCGCGCAGGGCCTTGCCCAGGGCCAGCAGGCCGTTGTTGATATAATCGCTGCGCTTCTTGTCCATGTCGTCGGACAACACCTTTTCTTCCGGGCTCTGCGGCAGCGCCAGGTAGACTTTCCAGGACTTGTTCGACGAGTCGATGAATTGCTCGCCGCGCGTGACGATATCCTTGGCATCGGCCGCTTCCGGGTGCACCACGGCGCGGTCGATGGTGAAGCGAGCGCGGCCCAGCAGGATCTGCGATTCGCCGATGGCTTGCGTGGACGCCAGCTGGTTGCTGTAGACCTCGTTCAAGGTATTGTTGGCCGATTTCAGGCCGACGATGCTCATGCCGCCCAGGATGGCGATCAGCACGCCGAGCACGGTCATGGTGGCGATCAAGCGCAGCTTGATGGTGAGTTTGGAGAACATAAATTTTCCTTGATAGATACGCGGCATGAGGGCGCTGATCCTGGCGGAACGGCCGGCTTCATGACGTAACGGTTGTATGAGTATGCAAGTGACGGAGTGTTGTGCGGCGGCAGGGGAAAGGCGGCCCACTCGTATCAGAAGAGAAGCGCGAAAAACAGAGGGGTTCTTCGCGCGTTTAATTTCTTGATTGCAAGACTACAGGGAAAATTTATGAGTAGCAATATATTGGGCAAAAAATCACGCTTTGTCACCAACACCTGATGTTTTTTTGTGCAGTTGCCGTACTTTTCATGCCTGTGATGCAATGGTATTGCGTGCAAACACCGGTCGCTGCACCGTCTGCGCCAGCAGCACGCCCAGCAGGGAAATACCGCCGCCGATCAGGTGAAATGCATGCAGGGTGTCGTGCAGCCAGACGATGGCCAGCAAGGCCGTCAGTATCGGCAGCAGGTTGACGAAAATGCTGCAGCGGTTCGGCCCCAGCCGCTTGACGCCTTCGATCCACAAATACGACAGCACGATGGACGAACCAATGCCGGCATAGGCGATCAGCGGCAGGGTGGCGTTGTTCAAGGGCGCGCTGCCGGCCGGCAGGCGCAGGAAGAACGGCAGCATGCACAGCAGCGCCGCCCAGGCCTGGCAGTAGATCGCTTGCCAGGCGGGCACGGCCAGGCGCCAGCGGCGCAGCAGCACGCCGTACAGGGCGAACACCAGGCAGGCGAGCAGCATCAGCGCGTCGCCCGCATGCACGCCTTCATGCAGCAGCACCAGCATGTCGCCGCGCCCCACCAGGTACAGCAGGCCGCCAAACGACAGCAGGCCCCCAAGCGCCATGCCCAGCGTCAATTGCTCGCCCAGCAGCAGCACGCTGAGGATCGCCGTCATCAAGGGCGCCAGCGCCGTGACGATGGCCATATTGGTGGCGGTGGTGCTCTCCGCCGCGCGATACGACAGGCTCTGGAACAGCGCCATCGCCATCACGCCGCACAACGCCAGCTGCCACCAGTGGCGGCGTATCGCCACGCGGTTGCGCCACAGCGGGCGCGCAACAAAGGGCGTCATCACCAGCAGCACCAGCACCAGGCGATAAAAGGTGATGGCGGTGGGGGCGATGCTGGCGGCGGCCAGTTTCGAGACCACCACATTGCCGGCCCACAAGAGCATGGCGGCCAGGGGATAGAGATAATGGTGGGGGTGGATCTTGTCGTGGGCAAGCATGCATGGCTCCGGTGTCAATGGCGGGAAAACCATCATGCCGCAGGCGCGCCGCGCCTTCTCGCGCTAATATGCCGTAAGCTATCGCAAAACTGACTCATCATGACCACTGAAGCGCACTACCAGGAACTGCTGCCCGTCACCGCGCGCGCCATGGCGCTGGCGATCGACTATGCGCACGGTCACGTGATTTCCGTGCACCGGCATTCGCATGCCCAGCTGCTTTACGCCATCGACGGCGTGATGACGATCGAAACCGACAGCGGGCGCTGGGTGGTGCCGCCCACGCGCGGCGTATGGCTGCGGCCCGGCGTGGAACACCAGATCCGCATGAGCGGCGCCGTGAAAATGCGCACCGTGTTCATCAACTGTGCGAATTCACCGCTGCTGCCGCGCCACAGCTGTGTGCTCGAGATCAGCCCGCTGCTGCGCCAGCTGATCGTGGCGGCGGTCGATATCGCGCCCGATTTTGCCGATGGCGGACGCGACTGGCACTTGCTGCAACTGCTGCTGCACGAGCTCGACAGCCTGCCGGTGCTGCCCCTGTATTTGCCCTTGCCAGTCGATGCGCGCCTGCGCGGCATCTGCACGCGCCTGATGGCGGAGCCCGGCGAACAGCGGACGGTGGCGCATTGGGCCGCTCATTTGGACATCACCGAACGCAGCCTGCACCGGCTGTTCCAGAAACAGACCGGCATGCGCTTCGGCCAGTGGCGCCAGCAGGCGCGGCTGCTGCGCGCGCTGGAACAGCTGGCGCACGGGGCCAAGGTGATCGACGTGGCGATGGACAATGGCTATACCAGCCAGAGCGCGTTTGCGGCGATGTTCAAAAAACACTTCGGCACCACGCCGACCGACTTTTATCGCACGGCGCCAACAGTGGTCAAAAAAAATGCTGCTATGCATCAATAATCGTGGGCGATTGCGATCTGGCTTGCTATCATCGCAAGCCTTGAAACCGTAGTTGTCTATACCGGCTGGCAACCCTACCAACACTGACATGACCCAGAATTTCTTCCAAACTTTTATCCTGCTGTTGCTGGTCACCGACCCGTTCGGCAACGTTTCCCTGTTCGTCAATGCCCTGAAAAGCGTGCCCGTCGAGCGGCGCTGGAAGGTGGTGGTGCGCGAATGCGCGATCGCCTTCGGCATCTTGCTGCTGTTTATGTTCTTTGGCCGTCATTTCCTGAAAGCCATGCAGCTGTCGGAAGTCGCGCTGCGCATCGGCGGCGGCGTGATCCTGTTTTTGATCGCCATGCGCATGGTGTTTCCGCAACCCAGCAATGGCAATAGCGATCACGATATCGCCGGCGAACCGGTTATCGTGCCGCTGGCGATTCCCGCGCTGGCAGGGCCGTCGGCGCTGGCTACCGTGCTGCTGTTTTCTTCGCACGAAGTCGATGAGGTCATCGCCCATGTGGCGGGCTTGAGCGCGGTAGCATTGGTGTGGCTGGTGGTGTTCCTGAGCGCCGAGCGCCTGCAACGCGCGCTGGGGCCGAGGGTCATGACGGCCTTCGAGCGCCTGATGGGCCTGATCCTGACGGCGATGGCGATCGAAATGCTGCTGGCCGGCATACGGGCCTTTTTGAAATCAGTTTAAACCGGAGAAAACACCATGAGCCGCTGCGCCCACATCTGCATTATGGCCGAATATAACCAGTGGATGAACGCCAAGCTGTATGCGGCGGCCGCCGCCTTGCCGAGCGAAGAACTGCGGCGCGAGCGCGGCGCCTTCTTCGGTTCGCTGCTCGGCACCCTCAATCACATCATGGCGGGCGATACGCTGTGGCTGCAGCGTTTTGCAAAACACCCGGCCGGCTTTCCCTTGCTGGACCCGGTGCGCGCCATCACGCCGCCGACCTCGCTCACGCAATCGCTGTTCGACGATTTCACTGCCATGCAGGCGCACCGACACCGGCTCGACCAAGTAATTGTCGACTGGGCCGCCTCGATCACGGAAGCCGATCTCGACCATTTGCTCGACTACCGCAACAGCCGTGGCGAGAACCGGCGCCAGTTCTTTGCGCTGCTGATGCATTTCTTTAACCACCAGACGCATCACCGCGGCCAGGCGACGACCCTGCTGTCGCAGGCGGGGGTGGACATCGGCGACACGGATTTACTGGTGTGCATCCCCAGCCACCTGGAATGACGGCGCGCGGAACAACGATGCTTTGACCACGATGACGGCCAGCGCCAGCGCCGCCAATAAAACGCCGCTGGCCAGCGCGCCCTGCATGCCGTAGCGGGCAATCGCCGCCCCGCCCGCCAGCGCGCCCACTGTCACGCCCAGGTTGATGGCGGCGATATACACGCCGATGGCAAAGGCCGGCGCCTCGCGCGCTTCGGAACTGAGCCACATTTGCGTGACGATCAGCCCGCTGGTATGAGCGGCGCCCCAGAACAGCGCCAGCACCGCGATGGCCCAGCCGCCAGCCTGCGCATAGCGGTACAGCAGGCCATAAGCCAGGCACAGCAGTAACGGCTGCAACAGCACCGTGCGCAGCACATGGCGCCCCAGCAGCCGCCCCGCCAGCAGGTTGCCGGCCACGCCACCGGCGCCAAACACCACCAGCAGCAGCCCCGTCTGGCGCGCCGTCACGCCGGCCACTTCCTGCAGGTAGGCGGCCGCATAGGCATACACGGAAAACATGGCGGCAAACACCAGCATGGCCGCGACAATATTCAACCACAGTGCCGGCTTGCGCAGGATGGCCAGCTGGCGGCCATAGGCCAGTGGCGCGCTGTGCGGCGTATCGGGCAGGAATCGATACAAGCCCAGCGCGGCCAGCAGATTGACGGCGGCGCAAGCCAAAAACGATGCCTCGTAGCCATATTGAGCGGCGATCCAGGTGGTCAGGGGGATGCCCAGCACCATGCCCATGCTGGTGCCCGTGAACGCATGGGCGCCGGCGCGCGCGGCGTCTTGCGGCAGGTACAAGGCGGCAGCCGCCACCATCGCCAGCGAAAAATACACAGGGTGGAACAGGGCCGGCACCACGCGCAGCGCCAGCAAGCATTCGAAGCGCGGCGCAAACGCAGACGCCACGCTGGCCAGCGCAAACACGCCCAGCGACACCAGCAATACGGGTTTGCGTCGCCAGCGCGTGGCCAGCAGCACCAGGAAGGGACCGGCTGCGGCGATCACCAGCGCGAACAGGCCCACCAGCATGCCGGCGCGGCTGGCAGACACATCGAAGCGCTGCATAATCAGCGGCAAGATGCCGACCACGCCAAACTCGATGCAATACACGCCGAACAGGCCCAGCGCGAGAAAGACGATGGGATGCGGGCGCCTCATGCCAGCTCCTGGCCATACACGGCGCGGCACAGTTGCTCGACGAACGGCCCGGCCATGCCCTCGATGGCCGTATTGGTGAACGCCACCACCGACAGTTCACGCACCGGATCGACAAACCACGAATGGCCATAGGTGCCCCCCATGCGCCAGGTACCTGTGCTTTCCGGCGTGCCCGCCGCCAGCGGATCATTCAATACGGTAAATCCCAGGCCAAAACCGCGCCCGGGCCAGAACGGCAGCTCAAGACTGCCGGTCTGGCTGCGGCTCATTTCGCGCGCCAAGCCTGGAGGCAACAAGGGCGCGCCACCCAGGCGCAGGGTTTCCAGCAGGCGCATGAAATCTGGCGCCGAGCCGACCATGCCGGCGCCGCCCGAGGCATACGCGGCCGGGTCCAGCGCCCGTCCTGGTGACAGGGTAAAACCGGCCATGCCGTCGAGAAAAGGCAGATGATCGTCGCCACTGTCATGCAGGCGGCGCGGCTGCGCCTGGCCTGCCACGCGGTCGGCATAGGCCACCGCCAGGCGTTGCGCATCCAGCGCAACAAAGTCGGTGTCCGCCATGCCCAGCGGCCCCGTCACCAGCTGCCGCACCGCCTGCGCCAATGGCATGCCGGCCGCCTGCTCGATCACGGCGCCCAGCACATCGCTGGCGATCGAATAGCCCCAGCGTTCACCGGGCGCAAAGGCCAGCGGCACGCCGGCCAGGCGGCGCAGATTATCTTCCAGCGAGACGGATGAGGCATCCATGCCGTCCGACACGCCCGCCTGCGCATACGGGCCGCCCGGCGGCTGGAAAAAACCATAGTCGAGGCCAGCCGTATGCGTCAGCAACTGGCGCACGGTGATGGCCGCCACCTGGCCATCGGGCTGGCGCGGCTGGAAATATGGCAGCCACCGCGCCACCAGGTCATCCAGTTGCAAACGGCCTTGCGCCACCAGCGCCAGCGCCGCCGTCGAGACGATGGGTTTGCTGACCGAAGCCAGGCGGAACAAGGCGTCGTCGCGCATGGGTATGGCCGCTTCGCGGTCCAGGTGGCCGGCCGCGCGGCGGTAGCGTTCGCGGCCCTGGTGGCGCACCAGCACCACGGCGCCCACCAGGCGCCGCTCATGCAGCACGGTGCTCAGCAGGGTATCGATACGGGCCGCCAGCGGCGCGGCAGGAAAGTCAGTGCTCATGGTCAACCTTTCAAATGGAAAGGCCCAGCGTAAGGCGGCCGGCATCAAAGAAAAAAGGCTATAGTTTCTGTCTGAGCGGACGCTGACGTCCGCAATTGAAGGGGCACCATGGACAATCTGGCGGGTTTGACGGCTTTTGTGCAGGCGGCCGATACGCGCAGCTTCGTGGCGGCGGGGCGCGCCCTGGGCATTTCGGCGTCGGCGGTCGGCAAGAGCATCGCGCGGCTGGAAGAACGCCTGGGCGTGCGCCTGTTTCACCGCAGCACGCGCAGCATCGCGCTGACCAGCGAGGGGACGATTTTCCTGCAGCGCTGTCGGCGCATCCTTGGTGAAATCGAGGCGGCCGAACTGGAACTGTCGAGCAGCAAGAGCGCGCCGCGCGGGCGGCTGCGCGTCAGCATGCCGCTGGTGGGCGAACTGCTCAACCCGGTGCTGGCCGCGTTTGCGCGCGCCTGGCCGCTGGTGGAGCTCGATCTCGATTTCAGCAACCGCCGCGTGGACCTGGTCGAGGAAGGCTATGACGCCGTGGTGCGCGCCGGCGACAGCGCCGACAGCCGTTTGATGAGCCGCCTGCTGGGCCATTTTCATTTGCAGCTGGTGGCCTCGCCCGCCTACTTGGCCGAGCATGGCGTGCCGGCCCTGCCGCTCGATCTGGCGCGGCACAACTGCCTGCTGTACAAATTTCCCAGCAGCGGCAAGATCGAAGCCTGGCCGCTGGCGGACTGGAATGCCCTGCTGGCCGCCGGCCTGCCCGCCAGTCTCAGCTGCAACAGCGTGGACACCCTGCTGCACTTTGCCGAGCGCGGCCTGGGCATCGCCGCCCTGCCCGACTTTGCCGCCCGCGCCGCACGCGAGGCCGGCCGCTTGCAAGCGGTGCTGGCGGAACACACCGTACATGCGGCGCCTTTCCATATCCTATGGCCAGGTAGCCGGAATATGTCGCCGAAACTGCGCGTTTTCATTGATTTTCTGGTAGCAAATCTATTTCCAAAATGATGAGTTCGCTTGCAGTGCTGCCCCACGTTGTTTCCACACGACAACTTGTTTCAGGAGCTGCCTTTTTTGTAACTTGATACAGTTATTTGTATTGCCGTGTGGAATTTTGAGGAACAATTACTGCCTCGCTGCGCTAAGTACTTACCCGTAGCGGCCTGAGCTCTAATTTCCCCGTATACACGAAAGCAATCAATGTCACTCACACAATTCAAAATCGGTACCCGCCTCGGCATCGGCTTTGCTGTCGTTCTCGGCCTGCTGGTGGCCGTGCTGCTGGTCGGCCTGTACTCCATGGGCCAATTGAGCGCGCGCACCCACGATATCGTCGCCGACAAGAACGTCAAGATGGCGGCCGCCAACACCATGAGCGATAACGTGCGCAGCATTACGCTGGCGATCACCAGCGTGGTGGTGGCGCCAACGGATGCGCTGATGCAAGAGCAACTGAACAAGATCGGCGAAGCGCGCAAGAAATATGGCGCCGCCAAGGAAGTGCTGCAGAAGATGGTGTCGACCGACAAGGAAGCGGCGCTGATGGGGCAGCTGGACGCGGCCCTGAAAGCGGGAGCGCCGATGAACAACAAGGTGGTGGAACTGCGCAAGGCGGGCCAGACCGAGGAAGCCGTCACGTTTTTGACCCAGCAGGCGGCGCCCAGCCTGAACAATGTGCTGGTCGCGCTCGACAGCCTGGTGGCGTATGAGGCGCAACAGGCGACGCAGGCAGCCGATGACGCCGAAGCGCTGAGCGAAAAGGCGCAGGCCTCCATGCTGGGCATGGGCTGCGTGGCTCTGCTGCTGGGCGCCTTCGTGGCGTGGATCATCACGCACTCGATCACCAGGCCGATCAATGCGGCCGTCAGCGTGGCCGAAACCGTGGCCTCGGGCGATTTGTCGTCGCAGATCATCGTCAATTCCGGCGATGAAACGGGCCGCCTGCTGGGCGCGCTGAAAGCCATGAACGACGGCTTGCTGGACGTGGTGGGCCAGGTGCGCCACGGCACGGATGCGATCGCCACGGCGTCGAGCGAAATTGCCGCCGGCAACCTCGACCTGTCGTCGCGCACGGAAGAGCAGGCCAGTTCGCTGGAAGAAACCGCGTCGGCGATGGAAGAGCTGACCTCGACCGTGAAACAGAATGCCGACAATGCGCGCCAAGCCAACCAGCTGGCGAAAAGCGCGTCGGAAGTGGCTGTGCGCGGCGGCAATATCGTCTCGCAGGTGGTCGACACCATGGGCACCATCAACGAGTCGTCGAAGAAAATCGTCGACATCATCGCGGTGATCGACGGCATCGCCTTCCAGACCAATATCCTGGCCTTGAACGCGGCGGTCGAAGCGGCGCGCGCCGGCGAACAGGGCCGCGGCTTTGCCGTGGTGGCCAGCGAAGTACGCAACCTGGCCCAGCGCAGCGCCGGTGCGGCCAAGGAAATCAAGGAGCTGATCGCCGCCTCGGTGGCCAACGTCGACACCGGCTCGCGCCTCGTCAATGAAGCGGGCCAGACCATGGGCGACATCGTCGACAGCATCGTGCGCGTGACCGACATCATGGGCGAAATCACCTCCGCCACGCATGAGCAGACCCTGGGCATCGAGCAGATCAACATGGCGATCGCGCAGATGGATGAAGTGACGCAGCAAAATGCGGCGCTGGTCGAAGAAGCGGCGGCCGCCTCGCAAAGCATGCAGGAGCAGGCCGGCGAACTGGCCCATGTGGTGGGCTTCTTCAAGACCGGCCAGGCGGTGGCGGCAAGCAAGCCTGTCGCCAGGTCCGTCCCCAAGCTGGCGGCCGTACGCACCGGCAAGCCGGCCGCCACGGCGATCGCGCGCGAACCCTTGCGGCGCCCGGCCAGCAAGCAGGTGGCGAACTCGGCACCGCGTTCCAGCGACAGCGAGTGGGAAGAGTTTTAAGCGCGTTGACACCGCTGCACCAGTGAAAGCCAGGCAAGAAGTTTCCGCCTGGCTTTTTTTCGCCCAGAACAACGGTTTTTTTTATGACCAGACAAGGCAAATGCACGAAACCGTAAAACACGCGGCGCGCATACGCTTTACAATCGCCGCTCGCTTTACAAAATATTGGTCATCATGAATCAGGCAGAACAGCAGCGCCTCCTGGCTATCCTGGAGTATTGGCACAAGATCGAATTCTTTATACCGTTTGACCTGAATCAAATCACGGAAGTTGAAGACCAGTCCACCGTGCGTCTCCTTCATCGTGAACAGCTGGCGCAGTGGTCGCCGCAGTTCTTTACGCAATTGCCTGTCGGCCCGGACCGCGAGATCGACGGCTTTTCCCTGTTCCTGGGCGTGTTCGACAAGGCCGAGATCAACAAGCTGCTGCCCGCCACCGGCGCGGACACCATCGCCGAAGCGGAAAAGACGGAACTCGTTGGCCGCTCGTGCTTTGCGCGCCTGAGCCTGAACGCGCTGGGCGAGCCGCAGTTCGATCCGGTCTCGGTGTCCACCTTGCCGTGGGCGCTGGGCCGGCCGCGCACGGCCGACTGGTCGGGCTTGAGCCTGGATGCGTACAGCGACAGCCAGCTGGCGCTGCAGGACAGCCTGCGCAACTTTGCCGCCGCGCGCACGCCCGGCACCGTGACGGACGAGGCCGGCAATGTGTCGACGCCCTTGTCCGGCACCGAAATTGCCGCGCTGGCCCATCTGTTCATGGACTGGGCCCATTTTCACCCTTCGTCCGCGCAACCGCTGGCAGTACTGGAAATTCGCACGCGCAAGAAACGCCCACCCAAAGAAGCGCTGTTGCCCGGCGTGGAGGCGGTGGAAAACCGCGTGCTCGATTTCGGCGATGCGGTCGAACCGTCCATCGATATCCTGAACAGTTTTTACCTCGATGACCTGGAGCAGATCATCCGCACCCTGCGCGGCGGCAAGATCTCCCCCACCCTGGCCGCCTACCTGACGCCGCTGGCCCAGGCCGAGCGCATCGACCTGTACAGCCCGGAAGGACGCCAGGCGCTGGCCGCGATGTTGAACCCGGCCAACATGAACCGTGGCCACTGGCTGGAGGACTCCAGCTATGCGCTGAGCTTGATGCAGCAGTTCGCCATCCATGGCGCGCGCACGGGGCTGGCGGAGCGCGGCATCTTTTCCGTCAACGGCCCGCCGGGCACCGGCAAGACCACCCTGCTGCGCGAGCTGTTCGCCGACAATATCGTGCGCCGCGCCAGCGTGCTGGCCTGCCTGGACCGCGCCGCCGACGCCTTTATCGGCAAGGTGGCGGTTGCCTTCGAAGGCGTGCGCGACCCGATCACGATCGCCCGCCTGCGGCCCGAACTGACGGGTTTTGAAATGGTGGTGGCCTCGTCGAACAATGCGGCGGTGGAAAATATTTCAGGCGATTTGCCGAAACCGAAACAACTGGGCAAGGAATGGGCCCGCACCCGCTACCTCGACAGCGTGGCGCGCCGCGTGGCGGCCGACGGCAATGGCGCCAACCGCCTGCTGGCCGAGGAAGACATGCCGTGGGGCATGATCTCCTGCGCGCTGGGCAACAGCAGCAATCGCCGCCGTTTCATCAGCAATTTCTATGATGACGACTGGGACAAAATCACGCCGCGCAAGACGCCGAACACGCAGAATATTCGCCAGTGGCTGACCAGCTACCAAGGCGTGGGTTTTGCCCAGGCCGCGCGCGAGTTCCGCGAGACGCAGCACGTGGTGGAAAAAGCGCTGGCCGAGCAGGCCCAATACGCCGCCCTGTGGCAGGCGGTGGGCACCTGCAGCGAGCAGGAATTCCTGCACGCCAGCGTGGAGACCCTGCGCGCGGCAGAAGTCGAGATGGAAGCGGCCAATGCAGCGCTGGCCACCGCCATGGCCCAGCAAGATACCTTGTTGGCCAGCAAGAAGGAACTGCTGGAAGAAGAACGGCTGGTGGCCTTGAGCGAACCGGGCTTTTTTGCCCGATTGTTCCGCACGGCGCCGGCGCGCGCCTTCAAGGAAGCGGTGCTGGCCAATGCCGAAGCGCAGCGCCAGGCCGCGCGCGACGTGTCGGCCATCAAGCTGCTGCTGAAAGGCGAGCTGGAGCCGCGCTGCGAGCGGGCCCGCAACAGCCTGCATGTGGCGCTGCGCACGCAGCAATCGCGCGAGCGCGAATGGGACGACAGCACGGAAATGCTGCGCCGCGCGCGCCTGCGTTTCCCCACCATCGCTTCGCCGGCCACTTTGCAGGAACTCGATGGCGACACCCTGCAGAAAGGCGGGCTGTGGCATGAACCGGCGCTGGCGCGCTTGCGCTCGCGCCTGTTTGCCAAGGCGCTGGCGCTGCACGAAGCATGGCTGGCCGAAGTGGCCCGAAAAGGCGGCCCCGGCTTTGGCGGCAACTTGCTGGCCGTCTCCAAACTGCTGAAAAACAAGCGCGCTTACGACCAGTCGCACGTCGCCATGGTGTGGCAGAGCCTGTTCATGGTGGTGCCGGTGGTGTCGACCACGTTCGCCTCGTTCGCGCGCCAGTTCCAGGGCATGGGCGCCGAATCGTTGGGCTGGCTGTTTATCGATGAGGCGGGCCAGGCCGTGCCGCAAGCGGCGGTCGGCAGCCTGTGGCGCGCAAAACGCGCCGTGGTGGTGGGCGACCCGCTGCAGATCGAACCGGTGTTTACCGTGCCGCCACGCCTGGTGCACGGCTTGTCGGCCCTGTCCGAACACACGCAGGACGGCAGCTATGCGCCCAGCAATGTTTCCGTGCAGACCCTGGCCGACAAGGCCAACCGCTACGGCGCGGTGGTCGGCGCCAGCGGCCCGCAGCCGCTGTGGATAGGCAGCCCCTTGCGCGTGCACCGCCGCTGCGTGGAACCGATGTTCTCACTGGCCAACGCCATCGCCTATGAAGACAAGATGGTATATGGCCTCGCCGAGAGCACCCCGCCGGCCGGCAGCCGTGGCCTGACGCGCGGCCCCAGCCGCTGGATCGACGCCATCGGCCCCGTCAGCTACAAGCAGGTGGTGCCGCTGCAACTCGATTTCGTGCTGGAGGTCTTGCTGAAACTGTACCGCCGCGACGGCAAGCTGCCCGGCATGTACTTGATTACCCCGTTCAAGGCCGTGCGCAACGAATTGCGCGCACGCATCATCGACCTGGACTGGGACCGCCGCCTCGGCTACGGCAAGGCGCCCACCCAACGTGAATTACGGCAATGGACCAGGGAGATGGTGGGCACCGTGCACACCTTCCAGGGCAAGGAGCAAAGCGTGGTGATGCTGATCCTGGGCGCCGACGACAGCACGGCCGGCGCCGCGCAATGGGCGGCCGGCACGCCGAACCTGCTGAACGTGGCCCTGACCCGCGCCCAGCACTACGTGTATATCGTCGGCAACCCGCTGCTGTGGGGACAGCTGCCGCATTTCGCGCCGGCCTGCGCACAGCTGGCGCATACGGGGATGCAGGAGTTTTTGGTGGAGATGGGGTAATGAATCAGAGCGAAAGTAAAATAAGATTTTTCTTATTTTACTTTACGGCCCAAGTTAAATTAGCGAGGAAACCGCAAGCTGAACGTCGTGGCTGCCGCATCCGACGCCACGCCAGCGCTGCCGCCATGCAACTGCATGATGGCGGTGACGATCGCCAGCCCCAACCCCGTGGAGGCGGCCGAATCGCTGCGGGCCGGATCGGCGCGGTAGAAGCGCTCGAACAGGTGCGGCAGATGTTGGGCCGGAATCGCCGGACCCAGATTGCGCACGCTCAGTTCCATGCCTTGTGGCGTCGCCTGTGAACGCAGCGTAATCGTGCTGCCGGGCGCCGCGTGGCGTATCGCGTTCGACAGCAGATTGCCCAGCGCGCGGCGCAGCAGTTGCGGCTCGGCCAGTACTTCGCCGCTGCCGTGACAGTCGAGCAGCAGGTCGCGCTCTTCGGCCAGGCCTTCGAAAAAATCGGCCAGCCGCAAAAACTCGTCCTGCACCGGCAAGGCCTGCTTGACCAATACCATCTCTTCCTGCTGGGCCCGCGCCAGGAACAACATGCTGTCGATCATGCGCGACAGCCGTTCCAGCTCTTCCACGTTGGACGACACCAGTTGCTCATATTCCTCGCTACTGCGCGGCCGGGCCAGCATCACCTGGCTTTGCCCCAGCAAGTTCGTCACGGGCGTGCGGAATTCATGCGCCAGGTCGGCGGAAAACTGCGACAGGCGCGCGTAACCCTCCTGCAGCCGCGCCAGCATGGCGTTCAGGGCGTGGATCAGGGGCAGCAGTTCGGTCGGCGCGCCGCGTGGATCGAGCTGCTGCTCCAGCTTGCCCGGCCGCACCAGGGCCGCGTGCGCGGCGATCGCGCGCAAGGGACGCAGGCCGCGCAGCAGCATGGCGCTGGCCAGGATGGCCGCCACCAGCGCGCTGACGGCCACGGAAATGACGATCTGCCAGCGATAGGCGGCGAACATGGCGCTGCGGTCGCCATACACGCGGGCCACGGTGATGTCGGCCATCTGCGCCGGCATGCCGATGCGGGCGCTGGCCGCCACCACGCGGGCCGGATAGCCGTCGCGGCTGGTCCAGCCGTGGATCGCGCTGGCGGTGACCAGTGCGTCGACCGCCACCGGCATAGGCAGCGGCAAGGTTTCAGTATGCGGATTGACATCGATCAATCGCGTGCCGTCGTCGCGCACGATGCGCACCAGGGAGTTTTCCTGGCCGCTCATGGTGTCGCGAAAATACTGCGGCCGCTCGCGGATAATGTCCAGTGTGCCCGCATTGCCCAGCAGTTGCTGGATCTGCCGCAGCTTGCCGAGTAGCAAGATATCGTCGCGCCGTTCGATTTCCGCCACAAATGAACGGTACAGATAGACGCCCAGCCCGGCGGAGACCAGCGCGACGATCAACACGAACACCAGCGTCACGCGCAAGGTCAGCGACGAGTGGGTGCGCGTCATGGCGCACGCAATTCGCAGACATACCCCATGCCGCGCAAGGTGTGGATCAGCTTGGGTTCGAACGGGTCGTCGAGCTTGCTGCGCAGGCGGCGGATGGCCGCGTCGATCACATTGGTGTCGCTCTCGAAATTGATGTCCCACACTTGCGAGGCGATAATGGAACGCGACAGCACTTCGCCCTGGCGCCGCGCCAGCAGGTGCAGCAAGCCGAACTCCTTGGCCGTCAGGGTGATGCGCTGGCCTTGCCGGCTGACCTTGCGTTTCATCACGTCGATTTCCATGTCGCCGATACGGATCACGTCGTCTTCACGCGGTGGGCCGCGCCGCAGCAGGGTGCGGATGCGCGCCACCAGTTCGGCAAACGCAAATGGTTTGACCAGGTAATCGTCGGCGCCCAGTTCCAGCCCCTTGACGCGGTCCTGCACCTCGTCGCGGGCGGTGAGAAAAATCACCGGCACATCCGCGCCGCCCTCCTGCAGGCGCAAGGCACGCAGCACTTGCCAGCCGTCCATGATGGGCAGCATCACGTCGAGCACCACCAGGTCATAGCCGCCCTCGCCGGCCATCCGCAGGCCGTCGCGGCCATTGCGCGCCAGGCTGACCACAAAGCCCGCTTCGCCCAGGCCACGCAACAGGTAATCGCCGGTCTTCGGTTCGTCTTCTATCACCAGGATACGCATGGCTGGCTGCTTTCATGAGGAGGATGGAACATTTTACGCCCGGGGGCGGCCCGCGCGGATGATAAAAATGTCATGCGGCCATCATCTTCGCGTAGGGCGGTGATCGCCATACTGGCGCCATCTTTTGACACGGAGCACCATATGAAACACTTGATTGTTGCCGCCGGCCTGCTGGGCCTGCTGGCCGGCCCGGCGCAGGCGCAACTGCAAACCGTCAGCGACCTGACCCTGGCTGCGGCCCAAAAGCTGAGCGCCGCCGCCATGGCCGCCTGCCAACTAAAGAACAAGCAGATCGTCGTGACCGTGCTCGACCGTGGCGGCAATATCGTCAGCGTGCAGCGCGCCGATGGCGTGGGGCCGCACAACACGGAAGCGAGCCGGCTCAAGGCGTATACCGCCCTCTCCACCAGGACCGATACGCAGCTGCTGGCAAGCAATGCGCGCGGCAATCCGGACGCCGCCAACCTGACCACCTTGCCGGAACTGTTGCTGCTCGGCGGCGGCCTGCCCTTGACGGCCAAGGGGCACATCGTTGGCGCCATCGGCGTGGCCGGCGGTGGCGGCGCCCTGCAAGACCGCGCCTGCGCTCAGGCGGCGATTGGCGCCGTGCCCGAACTCGACCCTGCCATTTAATTTATAAAGGAAACACCATGAAACGCCTTATATCACTGACATTCGCACTGGCCTTCGCCGCGTTCTCCACCACTGTCCTGGCCGCCAATCCGCTCAGCGTGCATATTCTCGACCTGCAAAGCGGCACGCCGACCGCTGGCGTGACGGTCACGCTGGAACAAAAGACGGGCAATGACTGGCGCCAGCTGGCCAGCGGTGTGACCAATGCGCAGGGGCGCATCGCGGAAATGTATCCGGCGGACAAGGCGATGGTAGAGGGCGACTACCGCATCGTGTTCAAGACGGGCGAGCACTATGCGCGCCTGAAACAGGAGACGTTTTTCCCGGAAATCCCGGTGCAGTTCCACGTCGAAAAGACCGACCAGCACTACCATATTCCGCTGCTGCTCAGCCCTTTCGGCTTTTCCACTTATCGCGGAAATTAAGGTCAGCCCAAAGACTTCGCGGTCTGGCCGAACAGCACGTTTTTGGCGTCGCCGCTGACGGTCGGCTGCACGTTGATTTCGGCCGCGCGGGCATAGGCGCGCACGGTCGCCGGGCGGGCGGCGATCTCATCAAACCAGCGCGCCAGATGCGGGAAGTCGGCGAGAATCTGGCGCTGGCGTTTGTGCGGCACGATCCATGGGTAGATCGCCATGTCGGCGATGGTGTACGTATCGCCGGCAACATAGGCGCGGTCGGCCAGGCGCTTGTTCAGCACGCCATATAAACGATTTGTTTCGTTCACATAGCGCGTGATCGCGTACTCGATAGGCTCGGGTGCGTATTGCACGAAATGGTGGTTCTGGCCGGCCATCGGCCCCAGGCCGCCCATCTGCCAGAACAGCCATTGCATCACTTCCGCGCGTTCACGCACGCCGGATGGCAGGAATTGACCGCTTTTCTCGGCCAGATACTGCAAAATCGCGCCCGATTCGAATAGGGACAACGGTGCGCCGCCATCTTCCGGCGCCTGGTCGACGATGGCGGGAATGCGGTTGTTCGGCGCGATGGCCAGGAACTCGGGCGTGAACTGCTCGCCCTTGCCGATATGCACCGGAATAATATTGTAGGGGATGCCCGCTTCTTCCAGGAACATGGTTACCTTGTGCCCGTTGGGCGTGGTCCAATAGTACAGATCGATCATCGTGGTCTCTCAGAGTCAAGGGGGAGTGGGCCAGCTGGCAGGGGGCGCAGTATATTGTCGCGCCGCAACTGGTATGCATGGATATAATGCCACGTAAGCGGAAAACAAGCCGGGGGCCGCAGCGTCCCGTCCAGCCCCGAGAACCCTCAACGAAAGCCGACCATGCGCAAACTCCTGATCGTCTCGCTATGCCTGCTGTTGTCGGGCTGCGTCAAAGATTTCGCCATCTTCATGATCGATGGCCAGGAGCATTCGCTGACCGTGCGCCGCCAGCAAAACTACTTCTGGCAGGACACGGTGGAAGTGCAACTGATGGCGACCAATTTGCCGCAATGCCAGCGTTTGCATACCTTGTCGCTCGACACGCTGGCCGACGAGGTCACGGTCGATGTGTTTTCGGCCGGCGATGGCGTGTGGAATATCCGCATGGGCGACCAGCTGTGGCAGGCGGAAACGACTACCTGCAACAGCCTGGTGGAAATGGAAAACGACCCGAAAGCCGACCTGGGCCAGCCGGTCGGCAAATTCGAGGTCGTCGATGACCAGCTGACGTTCGTGCCGGCGCCACAGGCTGCGGCGCCGGCGCAATAACTTACACGCGCGCCAGCTTGCGCTGCGGCGCCTTCGACAGTTTCGTCACCGGGCGGGACGCCGCCAGGCGCGGGCCGTTCGATTCGTGGGCCGTCAACTTGAAGCGCGACACCAGTTGCGCCAGCACGGCCGCCTGGTCCTGCATGCTGCCGGCCGCTGCCGCCGCCTGCTCGACCAGCGCCGCATTCTGTTGCGTCACCGAATCCATCTCCGAAATCGCCTGGTTCACATGGCCGATGCCCGTGCTTTGCTCGTGCGAGGCGGCCGTGATATCGGCCATGATGTCGGTCACGCGCGAGACGCTGGCCACCACCTGATCCATCGTCGTGCCCGCCTGCGCCACCAGGGTGCTGCCGGCGGCGATGCTGTCGACCGAGGCGCCGATCAGGGCCTTGATTTCCTTGGCGGCCGCCGCCGAGCGCTGCGCCAGGTTGCGCACTTCCGACGCCACCACCGCAAAGCCGCGGCCCTGCTCGCCAGCGCGGGCCGCTTCCACGGCGGCGTTCAGCGCCAGGATATTGGTCTGGAAGGCGATGCCGTCAATCACGCCGATAATGTCGACGATCTTGCGCGAAGACGCATTGATGGTGTCCATGGTGCCGATCACCTGCGCCACCACGGCGCCGCCCTGGCGTGCCACTGCCGAGGCCGACTGTGCCAGCTCATTGGCCTGCACGGCATTGCCCGTGTTTTGCGTCACGGTCGAGGTCAGCTCTTCCATCGAGGCGGCTGTTTCTTCCAGCGAACTGGCCTGCATTTCGGTACGCGCCGACAAGTCCATATTGCCGCTGGCGATCTCGCTCGACGCCGTGGCGATGGTCTCGGCGCTGTGGCGAATTTCGCTGATGGCGGTGGCCAGGTTGGCCTGCATGGTTTTCATCGCATACAGCACGCTGTGGCGGTCCCTGGCATGGGTGTGCACGTCGAAGCTCAGGTCGTTGTCGGCGATCTTGGCCGCCACGTCGGCCGCGTATTCCGGGTCGCCGCCCAGCGCATGGCGCAGGCTGCGGTTGATCATCACCACCACGCCACCGAGGACGAGGCAGACCAGTATCAGCAGGCCCAGCGACATCAGCAGGGTTTGCCGGAAGGCCGTGTCGATATCGTCCATATAGACGCCGACCACGATGTTCCAGCTCCACGGTTTGTAGGCGGCCACTCGGCTCAGCTTGGGTTCGGCGTTTTTCTGGCCGGGACGGGGGAAGTGATAGCGCACAAAACCCTTGCCCGTCTCGCTCTTGCCGACCGCCACGATGTCGCGGTACAGATAAGTGCCGTTGGCATCCTTGAAGTCGGACATGTTCTTGCCGTCCGTCTGCGGTGCGGCCGGGTTCATCACCACCACGGCGTCCAGGTTGATGACGGCCAGATAACCGGTCTCGCCGAAGCGCATGCTCCTGATAACGGCCAGGGCCTGCTTTTGCGCTTCCTGCGTGGTCAGCGCGCCGCTGGCGGCCAGTTCGCCGAACATCTTGACGGCGCCCAGGCCCAGGTCGGCCGCGTTGGTGATGTCGGCGCTGCGCTCTTCGATGCGGATCTTGCGCACTTCGAAGGCGTTATAGACAAAGATAATCGAAATACACAGCAGGCTGCAAATCAGGGGTATCCATAATTTCTGCTTGAACGACAGTTTATTCATGCGTGTCTCCTACTTGTATTTTTGCAGCGGCATGGGCTTGCCCCGCTGCCATGGCGGGCATGGCAATGCGGCGGCGCCGGCACTCTGGCGGCGCCGATCAGACGGTTCCAGCATACGCTCGAACTGGCCTTATTTACAATGCTATCTGGCAATGTTTTTTTGCCGGTGTTGTTAATGCGTTGCTGGCAAGGCGGGCAGATAAGGGGAAGGAAAACTGTGGCAGAATGCGCGTCTGAAACGCTGCTTACGAAAGAAACGCATGACCAAGAACGACGCCATGAAACGCATCAACGACCGCCTGGGCAAACCCACCCTGACGGACAAGAACACGCATTTTTCCAGCGTGACCAACTATGGCACGGACGAAGGCTGGTGGCTGAAGATACCCTTCCTGACCTTCAAGCAAGAACTGCACTTCATCCTCAACAACGAGAAGACCAAGAGCTTCCAGCACCTGAAAATCGGCGCGAACCAGATCCTCAGCCCCGGCATGAAGTTCCGCAGCACCGACGGCGCCGCCGACGCCTTCATGTCGGCCTCGACGCCGAAGCGCCTGATCGACCTGCTCGACGGCGGCAGCAAGTACAATTTCACGAAACACTTGGTCAGCGAGTACCGTTACTGACCCGGCAGACGTAAAAAAGGCGGCATCGCGCCGCCTTCTGTATGCATCGACAGCGAAAATCAGCTTTCGCGCGCCAGTGCCAGGAACTCCGTGCGCATGGCCAAATTCGGCTGCAGCTCGCCCAGCATGGCCGAGGTAATGGTTTCCTCGCCGGGCGTGCGGATGCCGCGGCTTTCCATGCACAGGTGGCGGCAGCGTACGACCACGCCGACCGCTTTCGGTTCCAGCACTTCCATCAGCGCATTGGCGATCTGCATCGTCATGCGTTCCTGCACCTGCAGGCGTTTCGAGAAGCAATCGACCAGGCGCGTCAGTTTCGACAGGCCGACGATTTTGCCGTTCGGCACGTAGCCGATGGTGGCCTTGCCGAAGAACGGCGCCAGGTGGTGTTCGCAATGGCTGTAGACGGGAATGCCGCGCACGACGATCAGTTCGTTGTACTGCTCCGCGCCATCTTCAAACGCCTTCAGCAATTCAACCGGGTCCTGGCCATAGCCCGAGGTCCAGTGTTTCCACGCTTTCGTGACGCGCGCCGGGGTTTCCAGCAACCCTGGGCGTTGCGGGTCTTCGCCTATGCTGGCGATCAGGCGGCGCCAGTCGTCTTCGGTGAATTCTTCGTGTGCCATGCTAAAACTTCCTCAAATTTTCAATTGCCGCCAGTATATAGAAAACTGGACCGGCTGCCTTGACCGGCCGGCTTTTACAGCGCCGGCGGTGGCCGGTGCGCCCGCACCAGCAGAGCCGAGATCGACACGCTGGAGGTCGCCTCCGGCCATACATCGCCGGGGCCGAACCAGCGCGCTTCGGCGATCTCGTTCTCGTCCAGGCGGATCTCGCCATCGAGGTAGTCGGCCGTAAAGGCCAGCATCAGCGAATGGGGAAACGGCCACGACTGGCTCATGAAGTAGCGCAGGTTGTGCACCCGCAAGCCCACCTCTTCCATCACTTCGCGGTGCACGGCCTCTTCCACCGATTCGCCCGCTTCCAGGAAACCGGCTAGCGGACTGTAGCGCTGTGACGGCGAATGCTTGTGCATCGCCAGCAACACCTGCTCGCCCTTGCGGATCAGCACCATCATGGCCGGCGAAATGCGCGGATAGGCCATCATGCCGCAGCCCAGGCACTTGAAGCAGCGCTCGCCCGGCAGGCGCACCATGGGCGTGGCGCACACGCCGCAATAGCGGTGCGTGCGCGCCCATTCGGCCAGTTGCACGGCGCGGCTGGCCAGGCCGACAAAACCATCGTCGAGCACGTTGAAGAGGCTGCGCAGGCCGCGCCATTCCAGGCTGGCGTCCAGCAAGGTTTCGTCATCGACCCAGACTGTCTGGCAATAGCGGCCCTGCCAGAGGCCGACCGGCTGGGCGCGCGCCAGGTCGACCCCGAGCGCGCCCACCTGAATGGCGGACGGCAAGGCCAGGTCGGGGCTGCGCAGCAGCAGGCGGCCGCGATGGAAGACAAAGGTCAGGGTCTCGGCCGGCGACGGCGCCGGCACGGGAACATCGATCAGGGGAACAAAGGCATTCGGCGTTTCCAGCATGCGGCACCAAGTGTGGAGGGAGGTTGAGCATCATACTCCGGCGCAAGTATCGCGTGCGCAGCGTGCGTGATAGCACCAGTCCATGCGGGTTTGCAAGGCTCTGCGGAAAATCACAGTGTGTTTTTTTCGGCACATAAAAACGTTGCGTTAACGAGACTTAAACGAGACTGATAACGATTCTCATTTACGGAATGACGGGCAATTATTACAATGTCATTCACCGTTTCCCAGCCAGTGCGCATGCGGCCGCAGCGCAGGGCAGAGACACCTACCCTGATCATAACGAGAGAGCAAGATGGCAATCAAGAGCCGCAAGCACGTCCAATCCCGCTTCAACCAACATGTCGGCGCCGCCCTGGCCGTCATGCTGCTGCCCGTCGCAGCACAGGCCGCAGACCCTGCCGGCCAGAGCGCACCGGCATCGCAACAGACACTGAACGAAGTGACCATCGTTGGCACCCAGGAAAACGACTTCAAGGCCGACAAGGCCTCGTCGCCGAAATACACGGAAGCACTGGTCAATACGCCGCAAACCATCGTCGTGATCAAGAAAGAACTGATCGAACAGCAGGGCGCCCTGACCCTGACCGACGCGCTGCGCAACACGCCAGGCGTGGGCACCTTCTTCCTCGGCGAAAATGGCAACACGAATACCGGCGACGCGGTCTACATGCGCGGCTTTGACGCCTCGAGCAGCATCTACGTCGACGGCGTGCGCGACATCGGCTCGATCTCGCGCGACGTGTTCAACATCGAACAGATCGACGTGCTGAAAGGCCCGGCCGGCACCGATAGCGGCCGTGGTTCGCCTACCGGCTCGATCAACCTGGTCAGCAAGACGCCGAACCTGGAAAACAGCATCAATTCCCTGATCACCGTCGGCAGCGGCAAGCAGAAACGCGCCACCGCCGACTGGAACCGCGTGATCGACACCGATTCGGGTACCGCCTTCCGCCTGAACCTGCTGAAGCAGGACAGCGGCAATGCGGCGCGCGACGAAGTCAAGAACGAGCGCTGGGCGATCGCCCCATCGGTCACCTTTGGCCTGGGCAAACCGACCCGCGTCACCGCCAGCTTCCTGCACGTCGACCAGGACAACGTGCCCGACGGCGGCGTGCCGACCATCGGCCTGCCAGGTTATGTCGGACCGGACAATCCGGCCAGCGTAACGCCTGCCAATCCGACTCCGGTGCGTACCTATATCAATGCCGCGCCAAAAGTCGATCCGAAGAATTTCTACGGCCTGTCGTCCGATTATGACAAGGTCAAGGCCGACATGTTCACGGTCAAGATCGACCATGACTTCTCGCCGAACGTGAAGCTGCAGAACGTCACGCGCTGGGGCAAGACCAAGCAGGACTACCTGCTGTCGGCCTTCATGGGATCGAGCGCCAACCTGGTGACCAACAATGCGGCGCTGGGCGCGGTGCCGGGCAACCCGTCGACCTGGCTGCTGGCGCGCTCGAACCGCACCATCAAGGACCAGAAAAACACCATCCTGACCAACCAGTCGACGGTCACGGCCGCGTTCAATACGGGTGCCGTGAAGCACTCGCTGGTCGGCGGCTTCGAGTTCACCACCGAGAAACAGACCAACTACAGCTATGTCGCTTCCAGCCTGGGCGCCAGCGTTGCCGTGCCGACGGCGGCCAACCCGCGTACCATTCCGCTGGCCAATCTGTACAACCCGAATCCGAACGAAAGCACGGCCGTATTCACGCCAGTGCGCAGCGGCGCCACCACCGACGGCCAGATCGACACGCAAAGCCTGTATCTGTTCGACACGCTGAAATTCAACGATCAGTGGCAAATCAGCGGTGGCGTGCGTGCCGACCATTTCAACACGAAATACAATGCCATTACCTTGCAAGCGGCGGCCGCCACCGGCCAGCCACAGCTGATTCCGGTCGGCACGCCGATCGGTTCAAGCCTGTCGCTGAGCGACACCGTCTACAACGGCAAGATCTCGGCCATGTACAAGCCGACCCCGGACAGCAGCGTGTATGCCTTGTACTCGACCTCGAAAGCGCCGCCGGGCACCAACTTTACCCTCAGCACGGCCGCCAGCAGCGCCCAGAACCTGAGCTACGATCCGCAGGAAACCACCACCAAGGAAATCGGTACCAAGTGGGACTTGCTGAAGCAAAAACTGTCGCTGACGGCCGCCCTGTACCAGACCACGGTGACCAATGAAGTGGAGCAAGATCCGGTCATCTCCACCATCTACTACCAGACGGGCGAAAAGCGCGTGCAGGGCGTGGAACTGGGCGTGGTTGGCGAAGTCATGCATAACTGGCTGGTCAGCGCCGGCTACACCCGCATGAACACCAGCGTCAAATCGGGCCGCGTGGTGACCGCCAGCGGCATCAACAACCTGAGCTACACGCCGAAACAGGCATTCACGGCCTGGACCTCGTACACCCTGCCATTCGGGCTGAAGATCGGCGGCGGCGGTCGTTATGTCGGTGAAATGCTGCGCGGCACCGACGGCGCCTACGGCACCCCGGCCCGCATCGATTCCTACTGGGTCTTCGACGCGATGGCGACCTACACGGTCAACAAGAACCTGGACCTGCAGTTGAACGCCTACAACCTGGCCGACAAGACCTACGTTGCGGCCATCAACAAGAGCGGCTACCGCTACACGCCGGGCCAGCCACGTTCGTTCAGCCTGACGGCCAACGTCAAGTTCTAGGACGCGTTTGACTCAGGCAGTACCGCAGTATCGAAAGGCCCCGCTTCGTGCGGGGCCTTTTTTATGGTCCTGATAATCTTGCTTTTCCAGCGCCGTGGCGGCTGTATGAAAACTCATACAGCCGAGCTTGGCCGCGTCCAATATTTCGCGCAATCCCCACCATGGTGCTACATCCTGACAACAAAAAAGCGCATTGAAATCAAGACCTTAATAAGTTCCGTACCAAAAGTCGTTTTCAGGCATATCCTTTGCTATGTAGTGACTTTGCAGCAAATAAACGCTAGCATGCAAGAGCTTGTTTCTCGGCAATATTCCTTCCAAGCTTAAGTTGCTCGCTATCAATAACCCGCTCACAGCGGCGATTTACTGGAGGAGTCACCAATGAAAAAGAAACGGCCATTAACCCTGTATATCCTGATTGCCATGATCCTGGGCATTCTGGTGGGCTACGCCTGTCACACCGCTTATCCCGACACGGCCGTCAGCGCCAAGATCGCCAGCAATATTTCCATCGTCACCGATATTTTCCTGCGCCTGATCAAGATGATCATTGCGCTGCTGGTGTTCTCCACCCTGACGGTCGGCATCGCCCACATGGGCGACGGCAAGACGGCCGGCCGCATCGGCCTGAAAGCCATGTGCTGGTTCCTGGTCGCCTCGCTGGTCTCGCTGGCGCTGGGCATGGTGCTGTCGAATATCATGCAGCTCGGCACCAACCTGGGCCTGCCGCTGCCGGACGTGCACGCGTCGACCAACCTGAAGACCGCCGCTTTCACCATGAAAGACTTCTTCACGCACCTGGTGCCGAAGTCGCCGATCGAGGCGATGGCCAACAATGAAATTTTGCAAGTTCTCGTGTTTTCCATCTTCTTCGGCGGCGCACTGGCCGGCCTGGGCGAATCGGGCAAGGCCCTCACCAACGTGATCGACCAGCTGGCGCAAGTCATGCTGCGCATTACCGGCACCATCATGAACCTGGCCCCGCTGGCCGTGTTCGCCGCCATGGCCTCGGTGGTCACCACCCACGGCCTGGGCGTGCTGGTCACGTTCGCAAAATTCATGGGCGGCTTCTATGTCGGCCTGATCTGCCTGTGGGCGCTGCTGATCGGCGCCGGCTTTGTGGTCATCGGCCCGCGCATCTTCAAGCTGGTCGGGCTGATCCGCGAACCGTTCCTGCTGGCTTTTTCGACCGCCAGCTCGGAAGCGGCGTATCCGAAACTGCTGACGGCGCTTGACCAGTTTGGCGTGGACCGCAAGATCTCCAGCTTCGTGATGCCGCTGGGCTACTCGTTCAACCTGGACGGCTCGATGATGTACTGCACCTTTGCCGTGCTGTTCATTGCCCAGGCCTACGGCATCGACCTGTCGGTCGGCACCCAGATCACCATGCTGCTGCTGCTGATGCTGACCTCGAAGGGCATCGCCGGCGTGCCGCGCGCCTCGCTGGTGGTGATTGCCGCCACCTTGAACCAATTCAATATCCCGGAAGCGGGCCTGCTGCTGCTGATGGGCGTGGACCAGTTCCTCGACATGGGCCGTTCGGCCACCAACGCGGTCGGCAATGCCGTCGCCACGGCGGTCGTCGCCAAGTGGGAAGGTGGCCTGGCCACCGAAGAAGAAGCGGCGGCAGCCAATGCCGCCAACATGAATACCGAAAGCCATTGGGGCGAAGCAGACCACGCTAAGAAGGCTTAAACAGAATGGCCCGCCACAAGCGGGCCATTGTTTTAATCTCAATGTTGAGTAACAAGCAGTCGGGCAGTGCGATCAGTAGTTAACCCCTAATAGAGAGATTTTCATGAAAAAAGTCCTGTTTACCTTATTGGCTCTCGGTGCTTCCTGCACCGCACTGGCGCAATCGAGCGTCACCATCTACGGCGTGGCCGATGCCGGCCTGGTCGTCGACAAGGACGCCGCTGGCGACCGCCTGACCCGCGTCGCCTCGGGCGTCGCGTCCGGCTCGCGCATTGGCTTCAAGGGCAAGGAAGACCTGGGCAACGGCCTGTCGGCCCTGTTCATGCTGGAAAGCGGGTTCAATATCGATACGGGTACCTCGGGCCAGGGCGGCCTGCTGTTCGGCCGCCAGGCGTATGTCGGCCTGTCCGGCACGGGCGGCACCGTCACCCTGGGCCGCCAGTACTCGCCGTATTACCTGGCCCTGCGCGACGTGGCCGACCCGTTCGTGATCGGCCTGGCCGGCACAGCCTCGAACATCATGGTGACCAATATCCGCGTCGACAATATGGCGCAGTACAGCACGCCAACCTGGAACAAGCTGTCGGCCGACGTGGCCTACGGCTTCGGCGAAGTGGCCGACGACAACAAGAAAAACCGCAGCCTGGGCGGCGCCGTGCATTACATCGACGGTCCGCTGAACCTGACCCTGACGCACCACCGCAAGGAAAACGTCGCCGGTACCGACCAGACCCGCAACAGCCTGCTGGCCATGCGCTATGACTTCGGCGTGGCGCAAGCCAACCTCGGCTACGCCGACAACCGTGCCCTGGCCGGTGTCAAAAGCAACGACGTGCTGCTGGGCGTGAGCGTGCCGTTCGGCCCGACCAAGGTGGTCGCCTCGTATATCCGCCACAACGACAAGAGCAACCTGAACCGCGACGCCCAGCAATGGGCCATCGGCGCCTACTACGCCCTGTCCAAGCGCAGCGACCTGTACACCGGTTACGGCCATATCAGCAACAAGAATGGCGCCACGTTTGTCGTTGGCAACGCCACCGACAACGGCACCGGCAACTCGGGATTCAATCTGGGCATGCGTCATCTGTTCTGATCACGCCTAGCTCCCGCCAGAGCCGCCGGAGTGCGTTCCGGCGGCTTTTTTCATTTATGCGCCGCCCTTGATGCGATACTGTGGCCTCTTGCAGTCTGACACCGAACCATGACCAACAGCAGCACAACTCCTCTTTCCTGGCGCCAGCGCCTGGCGCAACGTTCGGCCCGCAAGGCGCTGGCCTGGGGCGTGGTGCTGGCCGCCTGCCTGGCCATCGTCTGGCTGGTGTATTTCTGGACCGAGCGCCTGGCCATCGGCAAACTGCAGGCCAGCGGCGCGCAGCGGCTGGAAGTGTATGTCAGCAGCCTGGAAAACGCGCTGGAAAAATACGATTTCCTGCCCAAGACGCTGGAACTGAACCGCGACGTGATCCGCCTGCTGCAGCACCCGGACGACCCGGTGCTGGTCGACACCGTCAACAATTACCTGGAGCAGATGAATGCCCAGGCCAAGTCGTCGACCATCTTTATCAGCAACCTCGACGGCAACACGCGCGCGGCCAGCAACTGGCAGAAGCCCGACAGTTTTATCGGCGACAATATCGCCTTTCGCCCGTATGCCCAGGATGCGCTGCGCGGCACGCCGGGCCGCTTTTACGGCGTCGGCACGACGCGCCTCGAACCCGGTTATTTCTTTGCCCACGGCATCTATCAAAATGGCCGCATGCTGGGCCTGGCCACCGTCAAGCTGAACCTGGAAAACCTGGAAAAGCGCTGGGTGCAGGGCGCCGACAAGGTGATGCTGGCCGACGAGCACGGCGTGATTTTCCTCAGTTCCGTGGCGGACTGGAAATACAAGACCCTGGCGCCGCTCTCGCCGGCGGTGATCGAGGAAATCAACCGCACCCGTCAGTATTATTCGAAGCAGCTGGAAACGATTCCGTTTGTGTCCGACCGCCAGCTGGGCAATGGCGCGCGCGTGATCAGCGTGCGCGAGCAGGAACGGGCCGATGCGCCACAGAAAATCACCTCCAGCGTGATGACGCAGATCAAGCTCAAGTCGCCCAACGGCTGGACCTTCATCTATCTGTCCGACCTGGCGCAGGCCAAGGCCAGCGCCCGCTCGGCGGCGGCCTTTTCCGGCGTGCTGCTGGGCTTTTTCGTGCTGCTGTTCTTTTATGTGCGCCAGCGGCGCGCGGCGGTGGCGCAAAAACTGCGCGCGCGCGAAGACTTGCAGCACGCCTATGACAACCTGGAAACGATGGTCGAGGAACGCACCTCGGAACTGAACGCCATGACGCAAAGCCTGAGCCAGGAAATCGAGGTGCGCAGCAAGGCGGAACAGAAGCTGCATATCACGCAGAATGAACTGTTCCAGGCCGGCAAGATGGCGGTGCTGGGGCAGATGTCGGCCAGCATCACGCACGAGCTGAACCAGCCCCTGACGGCCCTGCGCACCATGTCCGACAACGCGGTGATTTTGCTGGAGCGGGGCCGGCTCGACGATGCGCGCCGCAACCTGGCGAAGATATCGCAGATCGCCGCCCGCATGGGGGCGATCACGGGCCAGTTGAAAGTGTTTGCGCGCAAGTCGACCACCAGCCTGACCTCGGTATCGATCCCGACCGCGATCAGCAATGCGCTGTTCCTGGTCGAGCGGCGTCTGCAGGTGGAAAACGTGCGCTTTACCTTGCAGCTGCCGCCCGACGATATCTTCGCCATGTGCGAAAGCAATCGCCTGGAACAGGTGCTGGTCAACCTGTACGCCAACGCGCTCGACGCCATGAACGGCAGCGATGTGCGCAGCCTGCGCGTGACGGTCGAATGCAAGGCGCCGCTGGTGCTGATCCATGTGGCCGATACGGGGCCGGGCCTGTCGACGGAAGTCTACGAACACCTGTTCGAGCCCTTCTTCACCACCAAGCCGCAGGGGCTGGGCCTGGGCCTGGGGCTGGCCATTTCAGAACAGATCACGCGCCAGTTCGGCGGCGTGCTGCGCGCCGACAATGCCCCTGGCGGCGGCGCCATATTCACCATCGAATTACAGATGGCAACGCAGGAGGAAAAGCATGTTTGATGGTTTGAAAGTGTTGCTGGTCGAGGACGATCCGACCGTGCGCGAAGGCAGCGAGCAGGCGCTGCAGCTGGCCGGCCTGGACGTGCTGGCGTTTCACTCGGCCGAGCTGGCCTACAAGCTGCTCGCGCCCGACTTTCCCGGCATCGTGGTGAGCGACGTGCGCCTGCCCGGCATGAGCGGCCTGGATTTATTGCAAGCGATCAAGCAGCTCGACCCCAACCTGCCGGTGATCCTGGTTACCGGCCACGGCGACATCACGATGGCGGTGCATGCGATGCGCACCGGCGCCTACGATTTTATCGAAAAGCCGTATTCGTCGGAGCAGCTGGTCGACGTGATTTTGCGCGCGCTGGAAACCCGGCGCCTGATGCTGGAAGTGCACAGCCTGCGCCGCCAGCTGGAAGACGGCGGCGGCATCGAATCGCGTTTGCTGGGCAATTCGCAATCGATGCGCGATATTCGCCGCCTGATCCTCGACGTGGCGGATGAGCCGGCCGACGTGCTGATCTATGGCGACACCGGCACCGGCAAGGAAATGGTGGCGCGCTGCCTGCATGACTTCAGCCACCGCCGCAAGCACAATTTTGTCGCCGTCAACTGCGGCGCGATTCCCGAAAGCATATTTGAAAGCGAAGTCTTCGGCCATGAAACGGGCTCGTTTACGGGCGCGGCCAAGCGGCAGGTGGGCAAGATCGAGCATGCCGACCACGGCACGTTTTTTCTCGACGAAATCGAAAGCCTGCCGCTGTCCTTGCAGGTGAAACTGCTGCGGGTGCTGCAGGAACGCTATATCGAACGGCTGGGCTCGAACATTCCCACGCCGGTCGACGTGCGCGTGGTGGCGGCGGCCAAGCTGGACCTGGAAGACCTGTCGCGCCAGCAGAAGTTTCGCAGCGACCTGTATTACCGCCTGAACCTGATCGTGCTGCACCTGCCGCCGCTGCGCGAGCGGCGCGAAGATATTCCGATGCTGTTCGAACATTTTGTGCTGGCCGCCGCCGCGCGCTACAACCGCGCCGCGCCGATGGTGTCGAGCGCGCAGATGCGCAACCTGATGGCGCATGGCTGGCCCGGCAATGTGCGCGAGCTGCGCAATATAGCCGACCGCTTCGTGCTGGGCATCGCCGGCGGCGCCTCGAATTTGCTGGCCACCGGCGCCCAGGCCGCTGCGCTGTCCTTGGCCGAGCAGGTCAACGGCTTCGAGCGCGCGCTGATCGAACAGGAACTGCGCGCCTATGCCGGCAATGTCAGCGAAGTAAGCACTGTGCTGGGCCTGCCGAAGCAGACCCTGTATCACAAGATGCAGAAATACAATCTGGTGGCCGAAGAGTTCAGGTAGCCATTCCCACCCGGCCGCTGCGCAAGGGCACGACCCAGTCCGGCCGGCCATTCGCCAGCGCCAGCCGCGCCTGCGTTTCCCAGTCATACTCGACCTGGTAAAACTGCGCCGACCAGCGCCCGTGTGCATCGCTTTCCACGATGGCGTAGCGCGCATGCGGCGTGCCGTTTTCCATCACGTGCGGATACAGATGATCGTCATCATAGGCCTGCAGGCCGACGCTGCCGGGATTGACGATCAGCCGTCCGTCGGGCAATTGCACCGCGCGCGGCATATGCGTGTGGCCGCACAAAATCAAGGCCGCATCCGCGTCGCCGGCCCGCTGCGCCACCTCGTCCATGGTGGCGCAGCGGCTGCCCTGCGGCGTGATGGTGTCCATGAAATACACCAGGTCGCTGCCTGGCGTGCCATGCACCAGCAGCACATCGTGGCGCAGGCGCAAGCTGGCGGGCAGCGCGGCGATCCACGCCAGCTGTTGCGGCAGCAACTGCGCCCGCGCATACGCGTCGGACACGCCCATGCGCGCCGGATCGCCCAGCAACTGGCGCTCATGGTTGCCGCGGATGGTGGGCAGCGCCAGCGTCATCAGGCGCGCCGCCGTCTCGCGCGGCTGCAGGTGGCCCGAGACGATATCGCCCAGGTTGACGGTGACATCGGCGCCGCGGCGCGCGATATCGGCCAGCACGGCCTCTAAGGCGGCAAGATTGCCGTGGATATCGGAAATGGCGGCGATTTTCATGATGATGGGCTCCGGTTCTGCTCGGTAGGATAATTCTGACGTAAAGCTGAGTCGTGCGGCTACATGGGCAATATGGCGCAATTGATACTATTTCCGCATTGCACTGCCGCGCCATCGCTGCGGCGGTATTCCATGACCTGAGGAGATTCCATGTTTGCCACGTTCGCCCCTGCCCGTTTGTCGCCGCCACGTTTGCGCCATCTTGCCATGCGCAGCGCCATGTTGCTGGGGATCGTGGGCGTTGCCGCCACCGGCACGGCGGCGCATGCCGAGCCGTCCGTGGCGCTCGACCGCGCCAGCATTTCCGTGGGCGCATTTTACGCCGATCCGCGCATCGATATCGGCGCCGATACGCAGTTCGGCCGCCTCGATGCGCCGGATTCCAACCCGAAACACACCACG
Source organism: Janthinobacterium sp. PSPC3-1 (assembly GCF_049896105.1). Classification (NCBI taxonomy): domain Bacteria; kingdom Pseudomonadati; phylum Pseudomonadota; class Betaproteobacteria; order Burkholderiales; family Oxalobacteraceae; genus Janthinobacterium; species Janthinobacterium sp. PSPC3-1. The sequence continues at coordinate 71,130 of NZ_JAFCTQ010000022.1, forward strand.
ATTCCACGCGTCAAGGCGGACCTGCTGATCGGCGACCGCCATGGCCTGTCGTTCGACTACTACCGCTACGACAAGAACTATACGCCTACCCTGTCCGGCCAGACCATCATCAACGGCCAGCCCGTCACCGGCACCGCCACGGCCGACGCCGACCTGCAGCTGGACCTGGCCAAGCTGGCCTACAAATGGTGGCTGGGCGAGAACAAGGATACCTTCGGCATCGGCCTGGGCGCGGCCTACTACAGCGCCAAGCTGGACGGCACGGCAACCGGCCTGGTCAATGGCGTAAGCGCCACCGCGCGCGACTCCGTCAGCGAACACGCATTCGCGCCGCTGATCGAAGTGGCCTGGCGCCATGCCTTCACGCCGGACCTGCGCATGTACATGGAAGCGTCCGGCATCAAGAAAAACGGCGGCACCATCAACGGCCATATCTATGGCGGCAATATCGGCGTGGAATGGTTTCCGTTCAAAAATGTCGGTTTCGTGGCCGACTACGGCATCTCGAAAATCGCCCTGCGCCGCGACAGCACCCGCGACGCCGACCTGAATATCCGCCTGACGGGCCCATCGGCCTACGTCAAGATGCGCTTCTGATTCGCCACCCTTCCTTCAACGTCCCCGCCGCGTGCGGGGACGTTGTCGTTTACGCCCTCGTCATTCATCCCTTCCTGCCGCATTCCAGCCCGGTATTCTGGCTCTTGGTCGCAAAAATATTATTTACTTTCTAATTGTCGATAGAGTATTGTCTTTAAGTAACATCCGCTATCGCGGAAGACCAGACAGACCGGCCGACACGAATCGGCCGGCACTTTTACCGTCAAGCCCAGGAGAGTGCCGTAATGCTATCGATCAAACAACTGAACAAAACCTATTCCAATGGCGTCAGGGCCATTCACGATGTCAGCCTCGATATTCCGAACGGCATGTTCGGCCTGCTGGGTCCGAATGGCGCCGGCAAATCGTCGCTGATGCGCACGATTGCGACCTTGCAAGACCCCGACAGCGGCAGCATCACTTTCAATGGTGTCGATGTGCTGAAAGACAAGGAAGGCCTGCGCCGCCAGCTCGGCTATTTGCCGCAGGACTTTGGCGTCTACCCGAAGGTCAGCGCGGAAACCCTGCTCAATCACTTTGCGGTACTGAAAGGCCTGACCGAAAAAGGCCCGCGCAAGGAAGCGGTGGAAGCGCTGCTGCAGCAGACCAATCTGTGGGAAGCTCGCAAGCGCAAGCTCGGCACCTATTCCGGTGGCATGCGCCAGCGCTTCGGCATCGCCCAGGCGCTGCTGGGGGCGCCGCGCCTGGTGATCGTCGATGAGCCGACGGCCGGCCTGGACCCGGACGAACGCAACCGTTTCCTGAACCTGCTGGCGAAAATTGGCGAGCAGGTGGTGGTGATCCTGTCGACCCATATCGTGGCCGACGTGACCGACCTGTGCCCGCGCATGGCGATGATCGTCAAGGGGCAGGTACTGGTGCAGGGCGAGCCGCAGGCGGCGATCGATACCTTGAACAACAAGGTATGGCGCCGCACCGTGTCCGCCGACGAGCTGGCGCAGTACCAGCAGAGCCTGAACGTGCTGTCGACGCGCCTGGTCGGTGGCCGCCCGCAGATCAATGTCTTTGCCGACAGCCAGCCCGACAGCGGCTTCGTGCAGATCGCGCCGGACCTGGAAGACGTGTACTTCCTGCATGTGCGCAACGCCGGCCGCCATGCCGCCGCGCCTGCCGCCGCCTCTGCCACCACCGTGGCTTGAGGAGCGCGCCATGTGGAAGGAATTTTTCAAGTTTGACCTCGGCTACCAGCTGAAACAACCGCTGCTGTGGGTATTTGCCGCCATCCTGGCCCTGATGGCCTTTGGCGTGACGACCAGCGATTCGGTGCAGATGGGTGGCGCGATCGGTAACGTCAACCGCAATGCGCCCACCGTGGTGGCGCAGCTACTGGGCATGTTTACCCTGCTGTCGATGTTTCTCATTACTGTTTTTATCGCCGGCGCCGTGCTGCGCGACAGCGAAGTCGGCATGGCCGACATGCTGTTCGCCACGCCGATGCGCAAATGGGATTATCTGTTCGGCCGCTTTGCCGCCGGTTTTGTCGCCTGCCTGGTGATTTTTGTCTGCATCGCGCTCGGTACCATGATCGGCCCGCTGATGCCGTGGGTCGACCCGCAACGCGTGGGGCCGTTTTCACTGCACACCTATGGCTGGACCTTTGCCGTGCTGGTGATCCCCAACCTGCTGTTCGTCGGCGCGCTGCTGATGCTGCTGGCCGCCACCACGCGCTCGATGCTGCTGGTGTATGTGGGCGTGCTGGCGTTTTTCGTGCTGCGCACCATCGCCAGCGTGTTTACGCGCGACATCAACAACGAATGGCTGGCCGTGCTGATCGACCCGTTCGGCGTGACCGCCTTTGGCCGCATGACGCGCTATTTCACCTCGTCCGAAGCGAATACCAGCCTGCCGCCGTTTGAACATTTCCTGCTGGCCAACCGCCTGCTGTGGCTGGCCATTACCACTGCCCTGTTTGCCGCCACCGTAATCCTGTTCAAGCCGCAGCGCACCGGCACCGGCAAGCGCCTGTTCGGCAAGCACAAGACGCAAGCGGCAGCCCCTGCGGTGGCAGCGCCGCTGCAATTGCCGCGCATTACGCCGGCGTTTGGTGCCGCCACCGCCTGGCGCCAGTGGTGGCAGATCCTGCGCTTCGACGCCGCCGGCGTGTTCAAGAGCGTGCCCTTCCTGGTGATGCTGCTGTTCGGCGTGATCAACCTGGTGGCCGGCGCCACCATGAGCTCCAAGATGTACGGCACCGCCGTCTATCCGATGACCTATTTGATGCTGCAGCAGATCAGCCAAAGCTTCAGCTTCATGCTGATCATTATCGTCACCTTCTACGCAGGCGAACTGATCTTCAAGGAGCGGCAAGTGAAGATCGCCGATGTCAGCGACGCCATGCCGGTGGCTGACTGGACGCCGCTGCTGGCCAAGTGCACGGCCCTGGTCGGCGTGGTGGCTGGCTATATGCTGGTCGGCGTGATCACTACCATCATCTTCCAGCTGGTCAAGGGTGGTGCGCCGGTGGAGCTGGGCCTGTATCTGCAAGGCAGCTTGCTGGGTAGCTTCTTCTTCGTGCTGATGGGCTTGTGCGCCATCGTGCTGCAAGTGCTGTCGAACAACAAGTTCATCGGTTACCTGGCGGTGATCCTGCTGATGGTGTCGCAGGCCGTGCTGGGCATGCTGCACTTCGAGCATAACCTGTACAACTTCGGCGCCACGCCCGACATCAAGTATTCCGACATGAACGGCTATGGCCATTTCCTGGCGGGCTGGCGCTGGTATGCGCTGTACTGGAGCCTGTTTACCGTGGCCCTGGTGATGCTGGCGCAGGCGTTCTGGGTGCGCGGCCTGTCGACCGGCTGGCGTTCCCGCGTCAGCCTGGCTGGCCGGCGCCTGAAAAGCGGTACCGGCGCGGCGCTGGCCGCGGTCGTGCTGTGCTGGCTGGGCACCGGCGGCTGGATCTTCTACAACACCAATGTGCTCAACACCTATGCAACGGCGGATGTAAACATGGACAAGGCGGCGCGCTACGAAAAACTGTACCGCCAGTACAAGGACTTGCCGCAGCTGAAGATCACCGAGGTGCAGGCCAATGTCGATATCTATCCGGAACAGCGCAAGGTGCTGATCAAGGGTCATTACCTGTTGCAGAACAAGACCGCGCAAGCGATCGACACCCTGCGCATCCAGCTCGATCCCGAACTGGAGACCACCTGGCTGAACTTGCCCGCGCACAGCACGCAACTGGACGACAAGGACCTCGGTTTCCGCATCCTGAAGCTGGCCACGCCGCTGGCGCCGGGCGCGCAACTGCCGCTCGACTTCACGGTGGCCGTCACGCATGAAGGTTTTACCAACAGCGGCGCGCCGGACCAGGTCAACCTGAACGGTACCTTCTTCAACAACATGGCCTTCTTTCCGCACTTCGGCTACCAGCAGGAGATGGAACTGAAAGACCGCAACGAGCGCCGCAAGCGCGGCCTGGGCGAACCGCAGCGCATGGCCAAGCTGGAAGACAAGTCGGCCTACGGCAACACCGTGTTTGGCAGCGAAGCGGACTGGATCAGCTTTGACACCACCGTCTCCACCAGCGGCGACCAAACGGCGCTGGCGCCCGGCTACCTGCAAAAAAGCTGGGAAAAGGATGGCCGCCGCTACTACCACTACAAGATGGACCAGCCGATGATGCCCTTCTTTGCCTACCTGTCGGCGCGCTGGGACGTGAAAAAAGGCGATTGGCACGGCGTGCCGATCGAAGTGTATGTCGACAAGAAACACGGCTACAACACCGAGCGCATGATCACCTCGGTACAGAAGTCGCTCGACTATTACACCGCCGAGTTCACGCCCTACCAGCACAAGCAGGTGCGCATCCTGGAATTCCCCGGCTACGCCAGCTTTGCCCAGTCGTTCGCGAACACGATTCCGTACTCGGAAGGCATCGGCTTTATCGCCGACCTGCGCAACAAGGACGATATCGACTACGTGTATTACGTCACGGCCCATGAAATGGCCCACCAGTGGTGGGGCCACCAGGTGATCGGCGCCAATGTGCAGGGCGCGTCGATGCTGATGGAGTCGCTGGCGCAATACTCGGCGCTGATGGTGATGGAAAAGGAATACGGCCGCGACAAGCTGCGCCGCTTCCTGCGCTATGAGCTGGACCGTTATCTGAGCGGACGCGGCGGCGAATTGATCGAGGAACTGCCTTTGGCGCGCGTGGAAAACCAGCAATATATCCACTACCGCAAGGGCAGCCTGATCTTCTATCGCCTGCGCGACGAGATCGGCGAAGCGGCCGTCAACCGCGCACTGAAACGCTTCCTGCAGGACAAGGGCTACCAGCAAGCGCCATTTACCACCACCGCCGAACTGCTGACGTACATCCGTGCCGAAGCGCCGGCAGACAAACAGGCCCTGATCACCGACCTGTTCGAGAAAATCGTCTTCTACGACAACCGCGTGACCGCAGCGACCGCCGTCAAGCGGCCCGATGGCCAGTGGGATGTCACCATGAAGCTGCACCTGGCCAAGCTCGAATCGGACGGCAAGGGCAAGGAAAGCCCGCGCGTGTATGACGAGCCGGTGGAAATCGCCATCTTTGCGCGCGCGCCGGGCGCCAAGGAAAAAGATGAAACCGTGCTGTTCACGGACAAGCGCGTCTTGAGTGGAAAAGACCCGGTGGTGACCATCACGGTCAAGGAAAAACCGTTCGAGGTCGGTGTCGATCCATATAACAAGATGATCGACCGCGTGTCGAGCGATAACCGCAAGGAGGTCAGTTTCAATTAAGCTGACAGCCATATGAAACAGGCCGCGCAATCGATGATTGCGCGGCCTGTTTTTTTAACGGCGGGAGATCAGCGGTAAACCATGCCGCCATCGATCAGCGGCGCCTGCCCCGTCATGTAGTCCGAATCGGGTCCGGCCAGGAACGACACCAGCCCCGCCACATCGTCCGGCGTTTCGGCGCGCCCCAGCGCGATGCCGTCGACAAATTTCTTGTAGGTCGCGCCCAGCTCGGCGCCCGTCACCTCGGCCATGCGCTTGTCGATCTCGACCCACATGTCGGTGCCGACGACGCCAGGGCAATAGGCATTGACGGTAATGCCGTCCGAGGCGAGTTCCCTGGCCGCCGACTGCGTCAGCGCGCGCACCGCGAACTTGGTGGCGCAATACACGCCCAGCAAGGCAAAGCCGTCATGGCCGGCGATCGAGCAGGCATTGATGATCTTGCCCTTCTGCCCGCGCTGCTTGAAGGTTTTTGCGGCCGCCTGGATGCCCCACAAGGTGCCTTGCACATTGATGCGCATGATGCGGTCGACTTCTTCCGGCGTCACGTCCAGCAGCGGCGCCACCTGGGCGATGCCGGCATTGTTGACCATGATATCGAAGCCGCCCAGTTCCTTTTCGGCAAACGCCACCGCTGCCGTGACCTGATCCAGCTGCGACACATCGGCGATATAAGTGAAGACGCGGCGCCCCAGCGCACGCACTTCCGCCGCAGCCGCATCGAGTTTTTCCTGGTTCAGGTCGACCAGCGCGATATCGGCGCCATCCTTGGCCAGCCTTAAGGCGATTGCCTTGCCGATGCCTTGCGCGGCGCCCGTGACCAATGCGACTTTTCCTGTGATGCTCATGTGTTTTCCTTTCAAAATCAGCGGTCCTGCAACAGGCAGGTTCGCTTCCACTCCCATCAAAAACCTTTTTGACGGGGAAGGGAAGAGCGCACGGGACAGGAATGTGGCAAACGGCGAGGCAGGTCAAGTAAAGGCAAATTGCCGCTACTCTTTTACATACACGGCATAGATGGCGAACGGCAAACCAAGCACCACGGATAGCCAGGGCCAGGCGGCAACAATGTGGGCAAAGGCCAGCAGCAGCAGGCACACCACCGCCAGCACCACCACGAACACGATGCGGCGCAGCCATTTGCCGCCGGTTGTCGTCACCGGGTCGGCATAGGTTGGCGCTTGCTCCTCCTTCCGTGTCTTGACACGCTTGCTGCGCGCCGGACGTGCCGAAGCGGGCGGAAGTGGCAAGGGCATGCCGTCATGACTGGACGCTCTCTGGCGGCATTCATTGGCGCAGCGCAGCTCCACTTCGCTGATCCAGCCATCGAGACGACGGCCCCAGTCGTCGATTTGCGCGATGCCTGCCTCGTCGAATCCCTGGTAGTAGCTGTTTTCGTTCTTGGGATGGGTATCGTTGGCAAACCTTGCCCGCTCGCTATACAAGGTGGCCAGCACGGCATGCGCCAGGGAAGAAATGCTGCCGCTGGGGAACAGCGGAAATCTCGCCCACGACGCGGGCGGCTCCCGCGGCAGGAAGATGGGGCCGGCCGGCGCCAGGCTCGATGGAATATTGGTCTCGAGATTGGTGGCGATGCTGTCCGCCAGCGCCTTCCAGTGGGTCTCTGGCACGTTCAGTTGCCCGGCCCGCTCTTCGACGCACCAGTAGCTGTCGATCTCGCCGCCCCAATGTGTCGCGTCGGGAAAGATGGGGATGCCCGGCTCGTCCGGCAGCAAGGGATGCGTCAGCCACGCGGGCCGCTCTTCGCCGACGGCCCAGATCTGGTACCGATCAGGAAAATGCACCACCACCGCATGCTCGCCACTGCGCACAAGCTGCGGCGGCGCGATGCCGAATTCGCTCAGCAGGTGCAGCGACAGCCTCGCCGCGCCCGACTGCTTCAGGATGCCCAGCCACCACGTGAAATCATCGGCCAGCAGGGCATGGTCAGCCAGTTGCCGGAACTGCAGGCGGGCGCCGAAAAAGATGCCGTGCCGGTACCAGTCGTCCAGCGCCAGCTTGTCGCGCAGGAATTGCGTGCCGTAGCTGACCAAGGCGATCTGGCGGTGGATCGATGCGGATTGCAAGCCGGGCTCCTGTCATGGTGGAAACAGACAGCTTACCACCGGGCTTGTTTCCTTCGCGCATAGCAGGCTGTGCCGCGCCACACCGGCAATATCTGCGGCAGGCTTGTAGAATCGCCAGTATCTCCGCCGCCAGGGTTCCCCCATGACTGCCACCGCCGCCCCGAAGACACTGCATATCGCCAGGAAGCTGATGTCCCTGCTGGGCAAGATCCAGATCACCGACGACGCCGGCAACGTCCTGTACGAAAGCCGCGCCCGCTGGGGCTGGCTGAGCCAGCCGTGGAGCATCACGCAAGACGGACGCGAAGTGGCCGCCGTCACGCGCAAGCTGTGGTCATTCACGCCGATCTGGAACGTCAGCACCAACGAAGAAAACTTCATCTTGCGCGGCAAGCTGTGGAGCTGGCGCCGGCAGATCACCGTCGTCGGTGGCCGCTTCGACGGCGCCATGCTGCGCGGCAGCCTGCTCGACATGGATTTCGAACTGGCCCGGCATGGCCAGGTGATCGCCAGGGCGCAAGCCAAGGTCATGACCTTGCGCACGCGGCACAGCATCGACTTGCTGGACACGACGCCGCAGGCGGAACTGTTGACGGCGATATTGATGACGAATCTGCTGGCGCAAAAGCGCGAGGACAACAACATGGCGGCGGCGGAGCCAACGCCGCCGCATTTGCAATAGTGCTGGGGCTAGTACACGTCCAGCTGGATGACCTGCACCGCTGGCGCGCTCAATTTCTGTTTCATCTTGCCGAACCAGCCTTGGCTGGCCTGGCGCTCGTACACGGCCGGCAACGCCGTCAGTTCCTCGACCAGCCGCCCCTCGCTGCGCAGGCCGTCAAACACCATGCAACGCCAGTTGGGCTGCAGGAACTGGCGGCTCAGCAGCTCCAGGGCCGCCGCATGCTCGCCACGACCACCACTGAGCCAGCCCATCAGCATGGGCTTGACGCCGGTGATGCTGACCAGCGACAGGTGCAGGCTGATAATGTCCGCCTGGCTGGCGCAATACGCGCGCGCCTGCGCCGCAAAGCGCTCGACGGCCTGTGCCATCTGCCCCACTTCTTCCGCCGTCACCGGCACGCCATCGCCGCCCAGCCCTCCGGCATCGCGCAGCGCCATCAGGCCGTCGTGCGACATGGGCAGCACCTGGCCGGCATCGGCAAGCGTGACATCGAGCCGGTTCGACTCGGCAAACAGGATCAGGAAGCGGAACGGCACGGCGATGCAGTGGCCATTGCCTTGCGCCTCATTCGCCTCGGCTTCATTGAGGTAAGCCGGCAGGAGTGGCAGCGCGTCGCCGGTCCCGGCGGCCAGGTGCAGCGAGGTGGCCGTCTGCCCATTCGGCACGGGTACCTGCTCGCCGGGCACCCAGACCGGCATCGACCAGACCTCGTCGCGGAAGCGGGGCAGCGCCGAGGTGCTGCGGCCGGGAGCGGCGTTCAGAAGCTGGGAAATGATGTCGAACGAGGGATGTGCCATGCGGGGTGCCTTGTCTGATAGGGAGCGTTATTGCCGGATGCCTGGGCCGGGAGTTCGTAACAATACCATTTGACAACTTTCAGCGTTACGCAACGGTGTGGCGCTGACAAGCGGGGTTCGATGTCTTCGCCCGGGTCGCAAATCAACGTGCATAAAGCGATAAAAAAAAAGCCCGCTTTCCATGCAGAAAGCGGGCCTTGTTCTGAAACTACTTTTCCGGTCTTAGAACGGAATATCGTCATCCATATCCGAGAAGTTCGGTGCTGGCTTCGGTGCCGGGCGTGGTGCTGGCGCCGGGGCTGGACGCGGGGCTGGTGCCTGGCGTGGGGCCGGGGCGTCGTAGCCGCCGCTGTTGCCGCCGTAGCTGTCGTCGCCACCACCGGCGTCGCCGCCCATGCCGGAACGGCCGCCCAGCATTTGCATGTTTTCAGCGATGATGTCGGTTGCGTACTTCTCGACGCCGTCCTTGTCCGTGTATTTACGGGTTTGCAGGCGGCCTTCGACGTAGACCGAGGAACCTTTTTTCAGGTACTGGCCGACGATTTCAGCCAGGCGGCCGAAGAACGAGATGCGATGCCATTCGGTCAACTCTTTTTGTTCGCCCGTGTTGCGGTCCTTCGATTTGTACGAAGTGGCCACGGCGATGTTGGCGATCGCGTCGCCGCTAGGCATGTAGCGGATTTCCGGGTCGCGGCCCAGATTGCCGACGATAATGACTTTGTTGACTGATGCCATGAATAACTCCTGTTGAACTGCTGCGGGAGTGCCGCGCGTTAGATTTTTTACTAAACGACGATTATAAGCGACTCACCGGCACAAGGCGACTTGTATTGAGGCGCGTGCGTCGTGCCATGCAGCGATGTGGCACGGTCCCGTTTTTTTCAGCAGCGGTGAAAACAAGAAACTTGAATACTGGTATTATATACAGTGTTCAAACGTCTGTACGCATCTGCATCAACCTTTGTCCGCGCACGCCGGCCAGGCGGCAAAATCCGCTTGCCACGGCCTCAGGCGTGCGCAACAAAACCCGGCTATAGTAACAAGTTGACCCGCTGCATGCCCGTTTCGGGGCGGTACGGGTCCACCGCACCCCACTGAAAGCAAGGCTAATCACATGGAACAGATCCGCATTCGCGGTGCTCGCACGCATAACCTCAAGAATATCAATCTCGATTTGCCGCGCAATAAGCTGATCGTGATTACCGGCCTGTCCGGCTCCGGCAAGTCTTCGCTGGCGTTCGATACCCTGTACGCGGAAGGACAGCGGCGCTATGTCGAATCGCTGTCGGCGTATGCGCGCCAGTTCCTGCAACTGATGGAAAAACCCGATGTCGACCTGATCGAGGGCCTGTCGCCGGCGATTTCCATCGAACAGAAAGCCACTTCGCACAACCCGCGCTCGACGGTGGGCACGGTGACGGAAATCCACGATTACCTGCGCCTGCTGTATGCGCGCGTCGGCACGCCGTATTGCATCAACCATCCGGAACACGCGCTGGCCGCGCAGACCGTGTCGCAAATGGTCGACGCCGTGCTGGCCATGCCGGAAGACACCAAGCTGATGATCCTCGCGCCGGTGGTGGCCAACCGCAAGGGCGAACACGTCGACCTGTTCGAACAGATGCAGGCACAGGGCTTCGTGCGTTTTCGCGTGCAGAGCGGCACGCACGACGCGAAGATCTATGAAGTCGACGACCTGCCGAAACTGAAGAAAACCGAAAAGCATACGATCGACGTGGTGATCGACCGGGTCAAGGTCAACCAGGACATCAAGCAGCGCCTGGCGGAAAGTTTCGAGACGGCGCTGCGCCTGGCCGATGGCCGCGCCGTGGCCTACGAAATGGATACCGCACAGGAACAGGTATTTTCGAACAAGTTCGCCTGCAACGAGTGCGGCTATTCGCTGCAGGAACTGGAACCGCGTCTGTTCTCGTTCAACAATCCGATGGGCGCCTGCCCGGAATGCGACGGTCTCGGTCATATTGAATTCTTTGACCCGAAACGCATCGTCGCGTTCCCGAATCTGTCGCTGGCCTCGGGCGCTGTCAAGGGCTGGGACCGCCGCAACCAGTTTTACTTCCAGATGCTGTCGAACCTGGCCGACTTCTACGAGTTCGACCTCGACATGCCGTTCGAACAGCTGGAACTGAACGCCCAGCAAGCCGTGCTGTACGGCTCGGGCAAGCAGGTGATTCCCTTCAGCTATGTGAACGAGCGCGGCCGTACCGTGGTCAAGGAACACATGTTTGAAGGCGTGGTCAACAATCTGCAGCGCCGCTACCGTGAAACCGATTCGATGGCGGTCAAGGAAGAGCTGGCCAAGTTCATCAATGAAAAATGCTGCCCGTCCTGCGACGGCGCGCGCCTGCGCGTGGAAGCGCGCCATGTGAAAGTCGGCACCGGCAAGCAGCAGCGCGCGATCTATGAAGTGGCGGAAAAGCCGCTGCGCGACACGCTCGATTTCTTTGAAAAACTGAAACTGACGGGCGCCAAGAAAGAGATCGCCGACCGGGTCGTGAAAGAGATCATTTCGCGCCTGAAATTCCTCAACAATGTGGGCCTCGACTACCTGTCGCTGGACCGCAGCGCCGATACCCTATCGGGCGGCGAGGCGCAACGGATACGCCTGGCGTCGCAGATCGGTTCAGGCCTGACGGGCGTGATGTATGTGCTCGATGAACCGTCGATCGGCCTGCACCAGCGCGACAACGACCGCCTGATCGAAACGCTGAAACACTTGCGCGATATCGGCAACAGCGTGCTGGTGGTCGAGCACGACGAGGACGCGATCCGCACCGCCGACTATATCGTCGACATGGGCGTGGGCGCCGGCGTGCACGGCGGCGAGATCATCGCCGAAGGCACCTTGAAGGACATCCTGAAAAACAAGAAGTCGCTGACGGCGCAATACCTGAACGGCAAGCTGAAAATCGCCGTACCGAAGAAGCGCCATGTGAGCAATCCGGAAAAGCAGCTCGTCATTACCGGCGCGACCGGCAACAACCTGAAAAAAGTGTCGTTGAGCCTGCCGGTGGGCCTGATGACCTGCGTGACGGGCGTGTCCGGTTCGGGCAAGTCCTCGCTGGTGAACGACACCTTGTACCCGGCCCTGTCGCGCCACTTGTACGGCTCGCAGACGGAACCGGCGCCGCACGATTCGATCAGCGGCCTGGAGCATTTCGACAAGGTGATTTCCGTCGACCAGGCACCGATCGGCCGCACCCCGCGTTCGAACCCGGCCACCTATACCGGCTTGTTTACGCCGATCCGCGACCTGTTCTCAACCGTGCCGACGGCCAAGGAACGCGGTTACAGCGCGGGCCGCTTCTCGTTCAACGTCAAGGGCGGACGCTGCGAAGCGTGCCAGGGCGATGGCGTGATCAAGGTCGAGATGCACTTTTTGCCGGACGTATATGTGCCATGCGACGTGTGCCACGGCAAGCGCTACAACCGCGAAACGCTGGAAGTGCAATACAAGGGCAAGAACATCACCGAGGTGCTGGGCATGACGGTGGAGGAAGCGCATGAATTCTTCAAGCCGGTGCCGCTGATCGCGCGCAAGCTGCAGACCTTGCTCGACGTGGGCCTCGGCTACATCAAGCTGGGGCAGAGCGCTACCACCCTCTCGGGCGGCGAGGCGCAGCGCGTGAAACTGTCGCTGGAACTGTCGAAGCGCGACACCGGTCGCACCCTGTATATCCTGGACGAGCCGACCACCGGCCTGCACTTCCACGATATCGACCTGCTGATGAAAGTGATCCACCGCCTGCGCGACCAGGGCAACACCCTGGTGATCATCGAGCACAACCTGGACGTGATCAAGACGGCCGACTGGATCGTCGACCTGGGTCCCGAAGGCGGCGCCGGCGGCGGGCAGATCATCGCCACCGGCACGCCGGAAGAAGTGGCCCTCAATCCGGCCAGCGTGACGGGCAAATACCTGGGACCGCTGCTGAAGCAATAAACAGTCGGCTCCATAAAAAACGGCGCGTATTGCTCATGCAATCCGCGCCGTTTCCCTTTTCAGCACGCCAGTCATTGCCGGCGTGTCTTTGTATCACACACCGGTCTTTGCCAGCGTGCGTCTCCCCCTGCTAAAACTCTTACCCTGCCAGGCGCTGCTCGAGCGCCGCCTTGTTGTCGGCCAAGGCCTGCGGCAGATGATACGCCAGCTTTTCAAACAATTCCGTATGCAATTTCAATTCTTCCACCCACGCCGCCTTGTCGATCGAGGTGATGGTGTCGAATTGTTCTTGCGTGAACGGCAGGCCGTCCCAGTTCAGGTCGCCGTATTCGGGCGTGGTGCCGAACAGGTTTTCCACGCCGCCCGTCTTGCCGTCGATGCGTTCCAGCATCCATTTCAGCACGCGCATATTGTCGCCAAAACCGGGCCAGACGAATTTGCCTGCTTCGTCGGTACGGAACCAGTTGACGCAATAGATCTTCGGCAGCGCGGCCGGGTTGACCTTGCCCACTTTCACGCCCATGTCCAGCCAGTGCTGGAAATAGTCGCTCATGTTATAGCCGATAAATGGCAACATGGCAAATGGATCGCGTCGCACCACGCCCATCTGGCCCACGGCGGCGGCCGTGGTTTCGGAACCCATGGTGGCGGCCATGTAGACGCCTTCGACCCAGTTGCGCGCTTCGGTCACTAAAGGCACGGTGGTCGAGCGGCGCCCGCCAAAGATGAAGGCCGAGATCGGCACGCCGGCCGGGTCGTCCCAGGCGGCGTCGATCACCGGGTTTTGCGTCGCGGCAACGGTGAAGCGGGCGTTCGGATGGGCGGCCTTGGTACCGGATTGCGGCGTCCAGTCCTTGCCCTGCCAGTCGATCAGATGGCTCGGCGCTTCTTTCGTCAAGCCTTCCCACCAGACGTCGCCGTCGTCGGTCAGCGCGACGTTGGTGAAGATGGTGTTTTCACGCATCGAGGCCATGCAGTTGAAATTGGTTTTTTCATTGGTGCCGGGCGCCACGCCAAAATAGCCCGCTTCCGGGTTGATGGCGTACAGGCGGCCATCGGCGCCGGGCTTGATCCAGGCGATATCGTCGCCGATGGTGGTCACTTTCCAGCCCTGGAAGCTGGCCGGTGGAATCAGCATGGCGAAGTTGGTCTTGCCGCAGGCCGATGGGAAGGCCGCCGCCACATAGTGCTTCTTGCCTTCCGGTGACTCGACACCGAGGATCAGCATGTGTTCGGCCAGCCAGCCTGGTGCGTCTGCGGATGCTTGCGCTTCCTGGTAGCCCATGTTCGAGGCGATGCGCAGGGCGAAGCACTTCTTGCCCAGCAAGGCATTGCCGCCGTAGCCGGAACCGTAGGACCAGATTTCGCGCGTTTCCGGGAAATGCACGATGTATTTGGTGCTGTTGCATGGCCATTTCACATCGGCCTGGCCGGCGGCCAGGGGCGCGCCCACGCTGTGCACGCATGGCACGAACTCGCCATCGGTGCCCAGCACGTCGTAGACGGCACGACCCATGCGGGTCATGATTTTCATGTTGACGGCAACATACGGTGAATCGGACAGTTCCACGCCGATATGGGCGATCGGCGAACCGAGCGGGCCCATCGAAAACGGCACCACATACATGGTGCGGCCCTGCATGCAACCGTCGAACAGGCCGCTCAGGGTGTGGCGCATCTCGCCCGGTTCGGTCCAGTTATTGGTCGGACCGGCCGCTTCTTTCGTTGCCGAGCAGATATAGGTACGGTCTTCGACACGGGCCACGTCGCTCGGGTCGGAACAGGCCAGGTAGGAATTCGGGCGCTTGTCGGCGTTCAGTTTTTTCATGGTGCCGCTGGCCACCATCTCGGCACACAGGCGCTCGTACTCTTCCTGCGAGCCGTCGCACCAGTAGATACGATCGGGTTTGGTCAGCGCGGCAATCTCCGCCACCCAGTTGATCAGTTTCTGTTGTTTAATATAAGCTGGAACGTTGAGTGTGGCAACGCCACCCATGACGGGCTGATTCATATTACCTCCAATACCAATTAAGAAATTCTGGTGGTTCCGGCAGACAGCCCTGCCGCGGCGCGCTCACGCTGGCAGTCTGGCTGGTCGTGCCGGCCGCGGCGCATGGCGCCGGCGGCGGTGTTTGCGCCTGGTGGACGCGCGGTGCATGCACCAGGATGTAGCAAAGTGTCGGCGATTGTACACCCGTCAAACCGCTATTCTCGCAAAAATGTAGGAGAATAGTCCGACTAATGTAGTAGGCTATTCGGCATTACCCGTATCCTGTTATTTCCCTACCAAATTCACATTAAAATCGGTCAACCTCCATGAAAATTGCCATACTCGATGATTATCAGGATGCCGTGCGCGGCCTCGATTGTTTCAAATTAACGGCAGGACACGACGTCAAAGTGTTCAGCAACACGGCGCGCGGCCTGGGCCAGCTGGCGATCCGCCTGGCGCCGTTCGACGCCCTGGTATTGATACGCGAGCGCAGCAGTTTCAACCGCGCCCTGCTGGCCAAGCTGCCCAATTTGAAACTGTTGTCGCAAACGGGCAAGGTCAGCGGCCATGTGGATGTGGCCGCCGCTACCGAGCTGGGCATCGCGATTGCCGAAGGCGTCGGCTCACCCACGGCGCCGGCCGAACTGACCTGGGCCTTGATCATGGCGGCCCAGCGCAAGATCGTGCCGTACGCGCAGAACCTGAAAGAGGGCTTGTGGCAGATGGCCTCGCTGGAACCGGCGCAGAACACCCTGGGCACGGCGCTCAAGGGCCGCACCCTCGGTATCTGGGGCTACGGCAAGATCGGCCAGCTGGTGGCCGGCTATGGCCGCGCGTTCGGCATGCGGGTGCTGATATGGGGCAGCGAAGCGAGCCGCACGGCGGCGGTGGCAGCCGGCGACACGGCGGCCGAGTCGCGCGAGGACTTTTTTGCGCAGGCCGATGTGCTCAGCCTGCACCTGCGCCTGTCCGACAAGACGCGTGGCATCGTCACGGCGCAGGACCTGGCGCGCATGAAGCCGACGGCCCTGTTCGTCAATACCAGCCGCGCCGAACTGGTGGCCGATGGTGCCCTGGAAGCGGCCCTGCCGCAAGGGCGCCCGGGCGCGGCCGCGCTCGACGTGTTTACGGACGAACCGTTGCCGCCCACATCACCGCTGTTGCAGCTGCCCAATGTGCTGGCCACGCCGCACCTGGGCTACGTGGAGCGTGACGGCTATGAGCTGTATTTCAGCTATGCCCTGCAAAACATCGTCGACTTCGAACGCGGGCAATGCACGCGCCTGCTCAATCCCGAGGTGCTGGCGCATGCGCGCCAGCTGGCGTTCAGGAGCGCTGGAAACCCTTGAGCAGGTCCGGCTCGCCCGTGATGCTGACGGGCGGCAACGGCAGCACATGCGGGCGCGACCACAGGCCGGTCCAGCCCGGTGGCCAGGCCAGCACGGGACCGGCGTAAGCCGGCAAGCCGGCGCGCACGGCAATCACCGGCACCGGCGGCATCTCGGGCAGGGGGGCGCCCGGTTCGCGCGGCATGTCCAGGCTGTACATATAGTTGGGCAGCAAGGCGTCGCAGACCTGCGCGAACCAGGCCGCATGGTCTTCATCGCGGCCCAGCGCCTGGGCCAGGCCTTGCGGATCGAAGCGCGCCAGCGCGTCGACCAGCTCGGCGGTGGTGGCGCCCGGGGTATCGCCCCAGCCCATCACGGGATTGACGTTGTAGTCGGCACCCGAGCCATACCAGCCTTCGCGCCAGGGCCGCTGCATCCAGTCGCGCGGCCCGGTAAACAAATGCCAGCGCCAGTGCAGGCCCGACGGTTTCGGCCAGGAATACAGATACAGCTTTTGATATCCGGCGCGGTGCAATTCGCGCACCATGGCCATCAGGCGCGCATGCGGCATGCGGTCCGGCGGCGCGCGGCGAAAGCGGATCGCTTCGCCATCGGCAAATTCGACGTCATCGGTGGACAGGTTCAGGTCCAGGGTGCGCGCTTCGCTGCCGAAACGCGCGGCGATCCAGCCGGTCAGCAAGTTGACGGACGTGATCACGCCATAACCGCGATGGCGGTGAAAAATGACGGTGCCGGGAGCAAGCGCTTTCATGGGGAATCATCAAGCCGGAGCGGGAGCAAAGAAGCAAGTGTACCCACAGATGGCCGAATTTTCCAGATGCGGGTCAACAAGCTTACTCGCCCAGGCATCGCCATTCACGCTATCATGCGCGTCATTCTCCACTGACATCGTGACCACATCATGACCTTGCGCATCCTCGCCACCGGCGGCACTTTCGACAAGCATTACAATGAATTGAACGGCACCCTGGGTTTTTCCGACAGTCATTTGCCGGCCGCCATCGCGCGCGCGCGCATGACGGCGCCGGTGGCGCTGGAGCAACTGCCGCTGCTCGACTCGCTCGACATGCAGGATGCCGACCGCCAGCGCGTGCTGGCCTCGTGCCGCGCGGCGCATGAAAAAGCCATCGTCATCATCCACGGCACCGACACCATGCGCGAAACGGCACAGGTGCTGGGCGCGGCGCAGTTGCAGCAGACCATTATCCTGACGGGCGCCATGATTCCGTATGAAATCGCCAACTCCGACGCCCTGTTCAACCTGGGCTTTGCCTGCGGCGTGGCGCAGGCTCTGCCGGCCGGCGTCTACGTGGCGATGAACGGACAGATCTTTGCCTGGGACAATGTGCAGAAGAACCGCGCCGCCGGCGTGTTCCAGCCCTTGTAAGCGCTGTCTCATCCAGCACAAAAAAAGGAGCCGCGGCTCCTTTTTTTACGCTAACGGTAACGGCAACGCTTACGCCGTCGCTTCGCCGCCCAGTGCTTCGACCACGTCGGCCATCAGTTTGCTCAGCTCGCCCGTCATCAGCATCATGTCGCCGTCGAAACGTTCTTCGTCGTTCTTGGTGCTCGATTCGGTTTCCTTGATCACGTCGAGCGGCTTGATGCTTTTGATCGCCAGCGATTCCGTCAGCACGAACGAGATCTTGTCGTTCCACGTCATGGCCAGGCGCGTGCACTGCTTGCCGGCCGCGATATGGCGGCGCACGTCGTCCGCTTCCAGGGTGTGGCGCACATAGCGCACGGTGGCCTTGCTCTCGCCGGTGGCGCGCAATTCCGTATCCATGTCGACCGTAAAGCCGGCCGGCGCATCGTCGGCCTGCAGCCATTCCGTCATCACCGCCACCGGCGAACGCTGCACGCGCAGGCTTTCCAGCGGCAATTTGTCGACGGCCTTGAGCAGCAATTTGATCACTTCGTCGGCTTTCGCCGGGCTGGCCGCATCGACCACCAGCCAGCCATTGACCGGGTCGATCCAGGTCCACACATTGCTGCGGATGCTGAAGGCGCGCGGCAGCAGTTCGTCGGCCACGCGCTCTTTCAGTTCCTTCATGGCTTTCTTGCCCGGGGCAAAGCCTTGCGCTTCTTCCATTTCAGCGGCGCGGGCCTTGGCGACCTGGTTGATGACGGTGGCCGGCAGCAGTTTCTTTTCCGTGCCCAGCAGGATCAGCATCTGTTTGTTGACCACGTGGACCAGGCCGCCGTTCGGGCGTGGCGTATCCCAGCCCTGGCGCATCAGGTCCATGCTGGTGGCCGGCGTAAATTTGTTCGAGGACAGTGCCTCTTCCAGCTGTTCTGGCGTGTAAGCCCACGGTGCGGGCAGGCGGTAAATCTGAAGATTCTTGAACCACATAGTTTTTGTCTTCCGGTTGTTTCGTTGGAGCTAATAGGATGCCATTCTACACTTTCGACCCGGCGCTGCGGTCAAACGAGAGTCCGGTGTTTTGCTGGTAATACAGGGGTGCCGGCGCTACAGGGCGGGGAACAGCTCGGCCTGGGCCGGCGTCTGCCGGGCTGCCTGGGACGGGTCGCACAGGGTGGAAATGCGCACCCCCAGCAGGCGGATTTTCTTTTCGAACGGCACCCGCCGCAGGCAGTCGCGGGTGGCGCGCAGGATCGCCGCCGCGTCCGCCGTGGCGCTGGGCAAGGTGATATCGCGCGTGACCGTACTGAAATCTTCGAAGCGCAATTTGATGCCCACCGTGCGCCCGACCAGCGCCTGCTTGTCGAGGTCGCCCGCCACCCGCGTGCACAGGCTTTCCAGTTTCTCCGACAGCACGGCGCGGTCGCGCACCACCTGCAGGTCGCGCTCGAACGTGGTTTCGCGGCTGACCGACTTGGTTTCGCGGCTGGTCTGCACCGGGCGGTCATCGATGCCCAGCGCCGCCTGGTGCAGCCAGCCCGTATACACATCGCCAAACTGGGTGCGCAGCGTGGCCAGATCAGCCTGCGCCAGTTCGCCGATGGTGACTATCCCCATCGCCTCGAGCTTGGCGGTGGCTTTCGGGCCGATGCCGTTGATCTTTTTGGCCGGCAAGGGCCACACGCGGCTTTCCAGATCCTGCGGATGCAAGATCGTCAGCCCGTCCGGCTTTTCCAGGTCGGAACAGATTTTTGCCAGCAATTTGTTCGGCGCGAGACCAATCGAGCACGACAGGCCGGTGGCCTCGGACACGGCCGCTTTCAGCCTGGCCGCAAACGCCGGCGCGTCTTCGCCATGTGCGGTCAGGTCGATATAGATTTCATCGATGCCGACGTTCTGGATCACCGGCGCCAGGTTCGCCACCGCCTGCTTGAAGCGGGCCGAATACTCGCGGTAGGCCTCGAAGTCGGCCGGCAGCAAGATGCTGTCGGGCGCCAGCTTGGCCGCCTTCATGATGCCCATCGCCGAAAACACGCCAAACGCGCGCGCCGCATAGGTCGAGGTGGTGACCACGCCGCGCCCCACGTAATCGCGCATGCGGGCGTACTGGCGCGTGCCGTCCGCCTGCAAGACCGGCTGCTGCAGGCGCCCGCCGCCGATGACGACGGCTTCGCCGCGCAGTTCCGGATATTTCAGCAGTTCCACGGAGGCGAAAAAGGCGTCCATATCCAGGTGCGCGATCCAGCGGCGCGCGGAGGATGTTTCAGAGAGTGGCGGAGCAGATGCGGTCAAGGACACCTCGCGGCGGTTGGGCCTGCCGCGGCACGATGGCGGCAAGATACTGTTCATGCATACAGTATTACCCGAAACGGCAATTCTGGCAAGTTGAAACGGGCCGGCAAGATCAGCGGTTGCATTTCTGAGTAGCAAGAATAGAATCTTGCCACAACACTACAAAGGAGTTGCCTTGTCTCGCCTATCACGCTATTCACACACCGTCCGCCTGGCCATGAGCCTGCCGGCCCTGCTGCTGTCCACCCTGGCGCCACTGGCGACGGCGGCCGACGCCGTTACTTCCCCACCTGTCGCCGCCAAATCTGCCTGGCAGGAAACCCGCCACGGCACTGTCGTGACCGACGACTACCGCTGGCTGCAAAAAAAGACCGATCCCGCCGTGATCGATTACCTGAATGCGGAAAACGCCTACACGGCCGCCGTGACGGCCCCGATACAGCCGTTGGCCGACAAGCTGTTCGGCGAGATCAAGGGCCGCATGCAGGAAGTGGATCTGTCCGTGCCTGTACGCATGGGCAATTTTTACTATTACACGCGCACCGAAGCGGGCAAGCAATATCCGATCAACTGCCGCCGCCCGCTTGGCACCAACGGCGCCTATGACGCGCAAGCGGCAGAGGAAATCCTGCTGGACCAGAACCAGCTGGCCGAAGGCCACACCTTCTTTTCGGTGCGCGCATTCGCCGTCAGCCCGAATGAACAGTTGCTGGCCTACACCACCGATACCACCGGCTTTCGCCAGTACGAGCTGCACATCAAGGATCTGAACACCGGCAAGCTGCTCAGTGACACCATGCCGCGCGTCACCTCGCTGGCCTGGGCGGCCAACAACGCCACGCTGATGCTGGTACAGGAAGACGCCACCACCAAGCGTTCGGACCGGCTGTTCCGCCTGGACCTGGGCGGCGCGCCGCAGCAGGTGTACCACGAGGCGATCGAGCAATTTTCCATCAGCATCAACCGCACGCAGGACAAGCAGTTTTTTGTTTTGCGCGCCGGCAGCACCGATACCAGCGACGTGCGCCTGCTGTCCACGGCCACGCCCGACGGCCAATTCCAGCTGGTATTGCCACGCGAAAAAGGCCACCGCTACAGCGTCGAGCACCGCGACGGCCAGTTGTATATTCTGACCAACAAGGACGCGAAAAACTTCCGCATCGTCAGCGCGCCGCTGAGCACCCCGCAGCCGAAGCACTGGCGTCCGCTGGTGCCGCACGACAAGGACGCCGTCATCAAGTCGCTCGATGTGTTCCAGGATTACCTAGTGGTGATGGAAAAGGCGCGCGCCCTGAACCGCGCCCGTATTTATGACTTCAAGAGCAAGCAGTGGAAGACCGTCAAATTCGACGACCCGGTCTACCTGGCCAACGCGGCCGGCACGCCGGAATTCAATGCGACCCACTATCGCATGTCGTACCAGTCGCCGATCACGCCGCCGACCGTCATCGACGTCAACATGAAGGACGGCCAGCGCACGGTGCTGAAACAGCAGGAAATCGTCGGCGGCTATGACGCCAGCCACTATGCCACCGAGCGTTTGTGGGTCAAGGCGCGCGACGGCGTGCAGGTGCCGCTGTGGATCGTCTACAAGAAGGGCGTCAAACGCGACGGCTCGGCGCCGCTGCTGCTGTATTCGTATGGCTCGTATGGCATCTCGACGGAAGCGAGCTTTGCCATCAGCCGCATCAGCCTGCTGGAGCGGGGCGTGATCTATGCCCAGGCGCATATCCGTGGCGGCACCGACATGGGCGAAGCCTGGCATGAAGACGGCATGCTGATGAAGAAGAAAAACACCTTCAATGACTTCATCGACAGCGCCGACTACCTGGTGCGCGAAAAATGGACCAGCCCGAACCGGCTGATCATCCAGGGCGGCAGCGCCGGCGGCCTGCTGATGGGCGCGGTCGTCAACCTGCGCCCCGAACTGTTCCACGCGGTGCACGCGGCCGTGCCGTTTGTCGACGTGATGAACACCATGATGGACGCCAGCCTGCCGCTCACCACCGGCGAATACCTGGAATGGGGCGACCCGAACCAGAAGGCGGCCTACGACTACATGCTCAGCTATTCGCCGTATGACAATCTCGCCCGCAAGGCTTATCCGGCGATGCTGGTGACCACCGGCCTCAACGACAGCCAGGTGATGTACTGGGAGCCGGCCAAGTATGTGGCCAAGCTGCGCGCCTATAAAACGGACAGCAACCCGCTGCTGCTGAAAACCAATATGGGCGCCGGCCATGGCGGCGCCTCGGGCCGCTATGACGCCATCAAGGAAAACGCCTTCAACATGGCCTGGATGCTGTCGCAATGGGAGATCAAGGAATAATTTGAAAAAAGCGCTTGCAACAGGATTTTTGCCATCCTATAATAGCGCCTCTTCCAGACGTGGTGACAAACGTCGGGATGGTTTTCTGAGACAAGCAAGCTTTGGGTGCTTAGCTCAGTTGGTAGAGCGGCGCCCTTACAAGGCGTAGGTCGGGAGTTCGAGCCTCTCAGCACCCACCAAATCAGAAAACTGTCCAGTGCTTCATGGATCAGCAACACAGATCATACGAGCTTGGAGTGGTAGTTCAGTTGGTTAGAATACCGGCCTGTCACGTCGGGGGTCGCGGGTTCGAGTCCCGTCCGCTCCGCCAATAAAAGAAAAGCCCTTTGGTTCTCTGAACCGAAGGGCTTTTCCCATTTCCGCGCCAGAAAATCATCCCCATTTATTGCCTGAAAAAATTTTGCATTTTTAGTTGCACAAGCGGGAATCTGCCCTCTATAATAGTGCCTCTTCCAGACGTGGTGACAAACGTCGGGATAGTTTTCTGGGTATGCGGGTGCTTAGCTCAGTTGGTAGAGCGGCGCCCTTACAAGGCGTAGGTCGGGAGTTCGAGCCTCTCAGCACCCACCAAAATCAGAAAACTGTCCAGTGCTTCATGGATCAGCAACACAGATCATACGAGCTTGGAGTGGTAGTTCAGTTGGTTAGAATACCGGCCTGTCACGTCGGGGGTCGCGGGTTCGAGTCCCGTCCGCTCCGCCAATAAAAGAAAAGCCCTTTGGTTCTCTGAACCGAAGGGCTTTTCCCATTTCAGCTCAGCAAATGCACTAGAATCAGCGCTGTCCCTCACTCCCCTCTGCCCGCATGCGCTTGCCCAGCAGCACACATCCCTATATTGCCCTGCGGCTGCGGCTGGCTCATCATGCTTTGCTGCAATTTGCCGCCAGCCTGGCCAGCTCCATGGAAATCGTCGTGTTCCTGGCCGGGCCCGTCTTGCTGGCGCTGCTGAGCGTCATCGCCCTGCCCGGCTTTCTTGCCTTGACCCTGCCCTGGCCCGCCGCGCTGGGCCTGCTGTGCGCGCAAAGCCTGCTCACTTGCCTGCCCGCCTGGCTGCTGCGCAAGCGGCTGCTACCCTCGCCTGTCGCCGCATGGCTGCGCCAGCTGCCCTTGCCGCGCCGCTTGCGCCGGCAAGCCGATATCGCCGTGGCCGGCCTGCTGATGCTGCCACTGGGCATCGCCTACGCCGTTTCGGCCGGCATCTGGCTGCTGCAGTCGCCGCCCTGGCTGCGCCCGATTGCCGCGTCCGGTATCGCCGCCACCATTTGCGCGTGGCTGCTGGCCTGGCTATTGTCGAGCTGCATCATGGCGCTGCGCCTGCGCGCGCCACGCCCGGCGCAAAAGGCGCACACGCCAACCATGACAGCCTATGTATATCGCCGCCCCCGCTGGCCGACCCTGTTCCTGTGGCGCCAGCTGTTCTGGCTGCCGTTCTGGCGCAACGAGAATGTGATTGGCGTCCAGCAAAGCGTGCTGCTGGCCGGCGCGCTCGCCAGCATGCTGGCCTGGCTGCTGCGCGTGCCGCTGGTGCCGGCGCCGCTACTCGGTTTGCTGGCCAGCGCCAGCCTGATCATTGTGACGGACCGTGGCGACAAGGCCGTGCGCGAGCAGATCGCCGTGCTGCGTCCATCACTGGACGCCTGGCCCGTGGCCAGCGGCGCCGTGCTCCGCCTGGCCTGCGCCGCCAGCCTGCTGCCCGCCCTTGCCGTGCTGCTGGGCGCCGCCATGTTGCTGTACTGCCTGGACCCCGCCACCCTGCTGCGCCGCGTCACCAGCGTGTATGCCATCACCGCCAGCCTGGCCCTGCTGGCCATCGTCGGCCTGACCCGCCTGACGGCGCGCGGGCGCGTCGTGCTGGTCGCCCTGTCCATCCTTGCCTTGAGCGCCATCGGAAGCGAATTATGGAATTGAAGCTGTCTTCTCCCGTGCTGCAGGTCGAGCAGCTCGATTTTCATTTCGCCACGCGCAGCGTGTTCCAGCACCGCGATCTGCAGTTCGGCCCCGGCATCACCTGGCTGCGCGGCGCCAACGGGGCCGGCAAAACCACTTTGTTAAAACTGGCGGGCGGCGCCCTGCTGCCCGCGCGGGGCCTCATTCGCCTGGACGAACTCGACAGCGCCAGCATGCCGCTGGCCTACCGCGCCCAGGCGTTCTATTGCGGTGGCGACGCGCCCGCCCTGCCCTGGCTGCAAGTACACGAATGGCTCGACCTGCACCTGGCCCTGTATCCGGGCAGCGACCAGGCCCTGCTGAACGCCGAACTGGAGGCCTTTGCCATGAGCCCGACCTTGCGGCAAAGCGTCACCGCGCTGTCGCTGGGCCAGCATAAAAAGCTGCAACTGGCGCTGGCACTGGCCTTGCCGGTGAAGCTGCTGCTGGTCGATGAACCGTTCAATGGCCTCGATGCCGATGCCATGGCGCATCTGCGCCAGCGCCTGGCCGAACCGGGCCGCCTGGCGCGCCAGTGCATCGTGCTGACCAGCCATCTGGCACCGCAATTGCCGCTGGCGGCGACCGTGCAATTGTGAAATACCGCTTTGCAGTTCAAGCCCAGCCGGCTTAGCATGCCGGCTGCGCCAGCCGGCGATCCCGGCGCGCTCCATCACAACACACGGCCCTTACCCGGGCCGGCACTTTCGGAGACCTGCATGTTTCACACCTCACGCGCCGCCCTTGCGCTCGCCTGCGCCCTCGCTTTTACCGCCGCCCAGGCGTCCAGCCCCAACGGCAGTCCGGCAGCCGAGTCCGACGCCGGCCGCACCATCGTCCTGCAGCCCGATACCCGCCACATCAATGTCACGCGCGGCGAAACCGTCACCATCGTCCGTGCCGGCCAGCGCTTCAGCTGGCATCTCGACACCGACAGCCACCTCACCGTGTTCGCGCTGGCCACCATCGCGCCGAAGGACATGCCGGTCGACGGCATCAAGGTGTATGTGGCTAGCAATCCCTTGCATGCAGGTTGACGCCTGAGTCAAATAGCCATGAAAAAACCGGAACGGCCTGGCGGCGGTTCCGGTTTTTTTTAAGCAAGACAGCTTACGCCGTCATGGCTTCCTGCGAGGCCGACTCTTCCACCACCTCGTCGTCACCCGAGCGGATCAGGTGGTCAAAGGCGGACAGGGCTGCCTTCGCGCCTTCGCCGGTGGCGATGATGATCTGCTTGTACGGCACCGTGGTGACGTCGCCGGCCGCAAACACGCCGGGGATCGAGGTCTGGCCACGGGCGTCCACTTCGATCTCGCCGTGGCGCGACAAGGCCAGCGTACCCTTCAGCCATTCGGTGTTCGGCACCAGGCCGATCTGCACGAACACGCCTTCCAGCTCCACCTTGTTCGACGCGCCGCTGCTGCGGTCCGTATAGCTGAGGCCATTGACGATCTTGCCGTCGCCGTGGATCTCGGTGGTTTGCGCCGAGGTGATCACGGTGACATTGGCCATGCTGTGCAGCTTGCGTTGCAGTACCGCATCGGCGCGCAGTTCCGCGCCGAACTCGATCAGGGTCACGTGTTTCACCAGGCCGGCCAGGTCGATCGCCGCTTCCACGCCCGAGTTGCCGCCGCCGATCACGGCCACGCGCTTGCCCTTGAACAGCGGGCCATCGCAGTGCGGGCAGTAGGCGACACCCTTGTTGCGGTATTCCTTCTCGCCCGGCACATTGATTTCGCGCCAGCGGGCACCGGTCGCCAGGATCACGGTCTTGGCTTTCAGCACCGCGCCACCGGCCGTTTCGATCTCGATCAATTTGCCCGGCGTCAGCTTGGCGGCGCGCTGGGTATTCATGATGTCGACGTCATAGGTCTTGACGTGCTGTTCCAGCGCCACGGCAAATTTCGGACCGTCGGTTTCCTTGATCGAAATAAAGTTCTCGATCGCCATGGTGTCGAGCACCTGGCCGCCGAAACGCTCGGCCAGTACGCCGGTATTGATGCCTTTGCGGGCGGCGTAGATCGCTGCCGCAGCGCCAGCGGGGCCGCCGCCGACGATCAGCACGTCGAACACGTCTTTCTTGCTCAGTGCTTCCGCCTGGCGGGCGCCGGCATTGGTGTCGAGCTTGGCGAGGATTTCCTCGACATTGGTGCGGCCCTGGCCGAAATGCTGGCCGTTCAGGAACATCATCGGCACGGCCATGATCTGGCGTGCTTCGACTTCTTTCGGGAAGACGCCACCGTCGATGGTGGTGACCTTGATGCGCGGGTTGATCACCGACATGGCATTCAAGGCCTGCACCACTTCCGGGCAGTTATGGCAGGACAGCGAAATAAAGGTTTCAAACTCGAAATCGCCGTCGAGGTTGCGGATCTGTTCGATCACCGCCTCGTCGAACTTGATGGTGTGGCCGCCCACTTGCAGCAGCGCCAGCACCAGCGAGGTAAATTCATGGCCCATCGGCACACCGGCGAAACGCACGCCGATATCGGTGCCGGCACGGTTGATGCTGAACGACGGGGCGCGTACACCGGCGTCAAGGCGCTCGACCAGCGTGATCTTGTCGCTCAACAGGACTATTTCCTGGAGCAATTCTTTCATCTCGCGGGCTTTTGCGCTGTCATCGAGAGAAGCGACCAGCTCAAGCGGATACACCACTTTTTCCAGGTAGGATTTCAGTTGGGTTTTGAGGGTTGCGTCTAACATGATTTTTTCTTCCTTTACAAATATTTAGGCGATTGCCGGACCGGACGCCCGGTCCGGCATCGCGGTAACTACTTGTGTGCTGCGTGCTGCATCAAGACTTAGATCTTGCCGACCAGGTCCAGCGATGGGGTCAGGGTTGCTGCGCCTTCGGTCCATTTGGCTGGGCACACTTCGCCTGGGTGGGAAGCCACGTATTGGGCGGCTTTGACTTTGCGCAGCAGTTCCGATGCGTCACGGCCGATGCCGTTGTCATGCACTTCCAGCACTTTGATGAAGCCGTCAGGATTGATGACGAAGGTACCGCGCAGTGCCAGGCCTTCTTCTTCGATCAGCACTTCAAAGTTGCGCGACAGGGTGGTGGTCGGGTCGCCGATCAGTGCGTATTGCACTTTCTTGATCGCGTCCGAGGTGTCATGCCATGCTTTGTGGGCGAAGTGGGTATCGGTCGAGATACCGTAGATGTCCACGCCCAGTTGCTGGAATGCGGCGTGATGGTCGGCCAGGTCTTCCAGTTCGGTTGGGCAAACGAAGGTGAAGTCGGCTGGGTAGAACACGAATACCGACCACTTGCCTTTCAGGGACTCTTCCGTCAGATCGACGAATTTGCCGTTGTGGTATGCGGTTGCCTTGAATGGTTTAACTTGGGTGTTGATGAGCGACATGGTCATTTCCTCTCGTGTGGTGAATCAGTAAGACCCTAGTGTAAAGGGTTTTAGTCCATATTCAAAATTGATTGTCACAATAGATTCAATTGGTTTTGGCTATCATGACGGTATGGGAACCCCATCATAGGCAGTTCCCATCGGATTGAACAGACCTCAGTTTTTCAGCGCGTCCGGCACCTTGCCGCCGTTTTCGGCCAGCTTGGTCATCACCTGGCGGTGCAGCCAGATGTTCATGCTGGCCGAGTCATTGGTGTCGCCCGTGAAATGCAATTCCTGCGCCAGTTCCTTGCGCGAGGCCAGGCTGCTGTCGAGTTGCAGGAGTTTCAGCAGGTCGACGATGGAGGTGCGCCAGTTGAGTTTTTCCGGATTCTTTTCAGCCAGGCTGGTCAGCACAGCTTCCACGTCGACCGGCTGCGCCGGCGCGGCCGGGGCGGCTGCGGGAGCCGGTGCTGCGGCTGGGGCCGGTGCGGCCGGCGCCGGAGCAGCTGGCGCTGCCGGGGCAGCAGGCTTGGCGGCGTCGCCATGATGAAAAATCTTGTTGTAGATATTGGTAAAAATGCCCATGTATGCACCTCTTTAGGTCAGTGGATGGAAGAATCGATGGAGAGCCAGCCGGACGAGTATAAGGGGGAACGGCAACGGGCCGCGTCCCGCTGGCCAGGTGTCAACTGGCGGCGGGAGGCGCGTGTTTCAAGGGGGGAGACGCCGCGGCAGGAATGGCGGCCGTGGTGCAGTCAGGAAGGCAGGACGGGGATGGCGTTCAGAAGACCACGCCAGCGACCAGGATCACATTCGCATACGGGCTGCATTCACCGGTGCGCACGATCGCACGCGCCCGTTTGCTCAGTTGCTTGAATTCTTCGTGCGACAGCTGGCGCGCGTCGGGCAGGCCCAGCGCGGTCACCTGTTCGGCGATGGCTGGATTGTGATGCGGCAATTCCGTGGCCAGGAAATGGTGCTCGACCTGCATTTCGCTGAGCACGGTAGTGACCGTGTCGATAAAGCCGGGAATGCCACGCGTCAGGGCCAGGTCGATCAGGGGCACGCCGGGCTGCGACGGCAGGCCGGCGTCGCCGATGACGACCATGTCGCCATGGCCCAGCGAGGCGACCAGTTGCGACAGGGCGATATTGAGCAGCGGTGATTTTTTCATGGTCTGGATTAAAACAGTTCGTGCAAATGGGGGATCGAGGTTTGCGCACCGGGCTTGGTGACGCTCCAGGCGGCCGCGCGCTGGCCTTGCGCGATCGCTTCGGCTTCGTCCAGGCCGGACGCCAGGCCGGCCACGAAGCCGCCGATAAAGGTGTCGCCGGCGGCGGTGGTGTCGACCGCCTGCACCGCTTGCGCAGGGAAATCATGGTCGCCGCCATACAGCGCCGCATGCACGCCCTTGGCACCCAGGGTGATGATGATGTTGTCGCTGCCCTGTTTCTGCAGCGCGGCGGCCAGCGCCTTGACGTCATTCGCATCGACCTCGGCGCCGGCCAGCATGGCCGCTTCGATTTCGTTCGGGATCAGATAGTCGACCAGCGCCAGCACGTCGGCCGGCACCTTGGCCGCCGGGGCCGGGTTCAGCACCACGGTCTTGCCCAGCGAGCGCGCCAGTTTAATCGCGTGCACCACGGTTTCCATCGGCACTTCCAGTTGCAGCACGACGATGTCGGACTGCTCGATCAGTTCCCTGGCCGCATCGATATGCGCCGGGCTCAGGCAGTCGTTGGCGCCGCCGGCCAGCACGATGCTGTTCTGGCCGTTGTCGTCCACCAGGATCGAGGCGATGCCGGACGCCACGCCCGGCACGGTCGTCACATGGCGGTCGATGATGCCGTCCGCCACCAGCGCGGCGCGCAGGGTAGCGCCGAATTCGTCGTCGCCGACGCAGGCCACCATCGCCACCTGCTGGCCACCGGCGGCAAGCTTGCCGCTCATGCGCGCGCAGGCGACGGCCTGGTTGGCGCCCTTGCCGCCAGGAATGGTACGGAAGGCGCCGCCCGTCAGGGTTTCGCCGGGAAGCGGCATGCGCGGCACGCGCAAGACCAGGTCCATATTAATGCTGCCGATAACCACGATCATGGTGTCATTCCCATCAGTTCAGTAAAAGGTGAAGTCAAAGTAAGGCCGCCGGACGAGCCGCGCACATGCAGCACCGGCGCCACGCTGCGCTGCTGGCGCGGCAGGTCGGGCTCGGCAATGCGCGCCAGCAGGCAGGCGGCCGTGATATGGCCCAGCTCGCGCGTATTTTGCGCCACGCTGGTCAAGGGTGGATGCACGAAGCTGGCGAGATCAATATCGTCAAAGCCCACCACGGCCAGCTGGCCCGGCACGGCGATGCCCAGTTCGGCGGCGGCGCGCAGGGCGCCAAACGCCATCAGATCATTGCAGCAAAACAGGGCGTCGGGGCGCTGGCCGGCGGGCAAGGCCAGCAGGGCCAAAGCGGCAGCATAGCCGCCGGCGCTGGTAAAGTCGCTGTGGCGGCACAGCAGATCATCGAAGGCCACGCCGGCGTCCTGCAGGGCGCCGCGCACGCCGTCGATGCGTTCATTCGAAATGCCGACCTCGCGCGGGCCAGCGATGCAGGCGATGCGGCGCCGTCCCAGGCCCAGCAGATGGCGCGCGGCCAGCAGGCCGCCGGCGCGGTTGTCGACCGCCACCGAATCGAGCGACAGGTCGCACGGTGCGCGGTCGAGCAGCACGGCCGGCACCTTCATTTTATGCAGCAATTCGCCGTCGCGGTCGGCCAGCGCGGACAGGATCAGGCCATCGCAGCGCTTGGTCAACAGCACGTTCAGGTACTCGCGCTGCTTGACCGGGTCGTCATCGGAATTGCACAGGATCACGCTGTAGCCGGCCGCATAGCAGCTGTCTTCGATGCCGCGCGCCACTTCCGAAAAATACGGATTGGTATTGTTAGGAATGATCAGGCCGATGGTGCCGGTGCTGCGGCACTTCAACGAGCGCGCCAGCGCGCTCGGCACGTAGTGCAGCTGCTCCACCGCCGCCAGCACCGCCGCGCGCGCCTCGTCGCTGACGGGGCGCGTGTTGTTGAGCACATGCGAGACGGTGGTAAACGACACCCCCGCCACCTGTGCCACCTGTTTGATGGTTGCCATGATGGACGCTTAGGCGCGTTCGCCGCGGCGGCGATAGGTGTCGAGCACCACGGCGGCGACGATCACCAGGCCCGTGACGATGCGTTTCACGGGTTCCGACACGCCCACCTGCGCCAGGCCCGCTTCCAGCACGGAAATGATCAGCACGCCGATAAAGGTGCTGATCACGGAGCCGCGGCCCCCCATCAGGCTGGTGCCGCCGATTACGACCGCCGCGATCACCTGCAGCTCCATGCCGACGCCGCCGTTCGGGTCGGCCGCTTCCAGGCGCGACACCTGGAACAGGGCGCCCACGCCGGCCAGCAAGCCCATCAGCGCAAACACCAGCACTTTCGATGGTTTCGGATTGATGCCCGACAGGCGCACCGCTTCTTCATTGGTACCGATGCCGATCCAGTGACGGCCCAGCACGGTGCGCGTCAGCACCAGGTGGCCGATGACCACGATGGCGATCGAGGCGATAAAGGCCGGCGACAGACCGAACACGATCGGCGAGCTGATGCCTTCCACGGCGCCGCCGATATATTCGGTGCGCGAATTGGTCACCTGGTACGCCAGGCCGCGCGCCATTTCCAGCACGCCCAGGGACACAATAAACGAGGGGATGCGCCAGCCGACCGAAATCAATCCGGTGATCGCGCCGCAAGTGGCGGCCACCAGCATGCCCAGCATGGCCGCGCTCCATACCGGCCAGCCCCAGTGCACCACCGCCAGCGACAAGACGGAGGCGGCCAGCGCCATGACGGAGCCGACCGACAGGTCGATGCCGCCGATAATCAGGATAAACGTCATGCCGACCGCCATCACCACCAGGGTCGGAATATTGTTCGACAGGGTGCTGAGGGTGGCCAGGGTAAAGAAGTTTTCGCTGGCAAACGAAAACAGCACGCACATGGCCACCAGCGCGCCGATCAGGCCGGCATAGTTTTTCAGGTCGGCCAGGCTGCGCTGCAGATACGAAGGAGAAGAAGGTGTTGTCATGGTAATCTTTCCGGCGGGGTCAAGCCGCAGCGGGGGTGGAAGGGGTGTTCATGTAGCCGGAGAAGGCGGCCGACAGCAGCGCATCCTGGCTCCAGGCGCCGCGCTCGAAGGTGTCGACAATCTTGCCGGCGCTCATCACGGCGATGCGGTCGCAGATCAGCATCAGCTCGCGCAGGTCGCTCGAGACGATGACCAGGCCCTTGCCCTGGCGTGCCTGTTCGGCCAGCACTTGATAGATGTCGAACTTGGCGCCGATATCGATGCCGCGCGTCGGCTCGTCAAACAGCATCACGGGACAGTCGCGGTACAGCCAGCGCGCGATCACCACTTTTTGCTGGTTGCCGCCCGACAGTTCGCCGACGGCCTGCTCGCAGTTGCGCGAACGCACGCCGAGCTGGCCGATATAGTCATTGGCGACCGTGGCTTCCGCCGCATGGTCCATCCAGCCGGCGCGGTTCACGGTATCCAATGAGGCCAGGGTGGTGTTGATGGCGATCGACTGGCGCAGCAGCAGGCCCTGGCCCTTGCGGTCTTCGGTGATCATGGCGATGCCGGCTTTGACGGCCGCCTGCGGCGAGCCGAGCACGGCCGGTGTTTCGCTGTCGCCGAGGAAGACCTGGCCGGCGTCGGCGCGGTCGGCGCCAAAGATCAGGCGCAGCAATTCCGTGCGGCCCGAGCCGATCAGGCCGGCGATACCGAGGATCTCGCCGGCGCGCAGGTCGAACGAGGTGGGGTGCACCACGTCGCCACGCGCCAGGCCGCGCACGCGCAGCAAGGGTGCGCCGATGGTACGGCCACTGAGGTCGATTTCATCGTCGGCCGAGCGGCCCACCATCAGGCCCACCAGGTCGGCGGCCGTATGGCCGGCGATATCGTCGTCGCACACCAGTTGGCCGTCGCGCAGCACGGCGATACGGTCGGCCACGCGCTTGAGTTCTTCCAGGCGGTGCGAAATATAGATGATGGCCACGCCTTCGGCTTTCAGGCGTTCGATTTGCAGGAACAGCAGTTCGACTTCGCGGTGCGTCAGCATGGCGGTCGGTTCATCGAGCACCAGCAGGCGGCAGGAGCCGATCAGGTTGCGCGCGATCTCGATCATCTGCTGGTGGCCGATGCCCAGCTCGCCCACCAGGGTCCACGGGTCGAGCGCGCCCAGGCCGACTTTTTCCATCTGCTCGCGCGCGTCGCGCTCGAGGCGGCCACGGTCGATCCAGCCGAAACGCTGCGGCAAGTTCTTCAGATACAGGTTTTCGGCGATCGACAGGGTCGGAATCAGATTGAGTTCCTGCATCACCATGCGGATGCCCAGCGCTTCGGCGGCGCCGCGCGAAGCAGGCTGATACGGTTTGCCGTCGAGCAGCATGGTGCCCGTGGTGGCTTGCTCCAGGCCGCAGACGATCTTCGACAGCGTGCTCTTGCCCGCGCCGTTTTCGCCCGTCAGCGCCAGCACCTGGCCGGGAATGAAACGCAGGGCCACGCCGCCCAGCACGGGGCCGACATAGGACTTGCCGATATTATCGAGCGTGAGCAAAGGAGTGGCGGCAGCGTGCGCCGCAAGAGTGTCGGTAGGCATGGAGGCTCCGCGTAAAAGGACAAACGGGGCCGCCGCTGTCAGGCGACAGCTGCGGCCCCGGCAGGATCAAACGATCAGGACTTGGCGCCCTTGGCGACCAGTTCCACCTTGGTTTCGATGGTGCCGCCCAGCTGGGCTTGCTTTTTCTTCTCGGCCAGCGCTTTCAGCACGGCTTCGATACCGAACACGGCTTGCTGCGAACCGAACTGGTCGGCGGTAGCCAGCACGCGGCCATCGGCCAGCATCGGCTTGATGGCGTTGATATTGTCGTAGCCCACCACCAGCACTTTACCGGTCTTGCCGGCGGCCTTGATGGCGGAGATGGCGCCGATGGCCATGTTGTCATTGCCGGCCAGGATGGCGGTAATGTTCGGGTTGGCGTTCAGCATGGCGGCGGCCACCGTGTTGGCAGGCGCGATTTCCCACTGGCCCGACTGCACGCTGACGACTTTCGCGCCGGCGGTGGCCATGGCGTCCTGGAAGCCCAGGGTACGCTGCTGCGCGTTGTAGGTGGTCGAGACGCCTTCGATGATGGCGACCTGGTCGCCCTTCTTGATCTGCTTGGCCAGGTAGTCGCCGACCAGCTTGGCGCCCTTGCGGTTGTCCGGGCCGACGAATGGCACCGAGATGCCTTTTTCTTTCAGGGCGGCGTCGTCGAGCTTGTTGTCGATATTGACCACCAGGATGCCCGCGTCGACGGCTTTCTTCAGCACCGGCACCAGCGCCTTCGAGTCGGCCGGTGCGATCACCAGGGCGTTCACGCGCGAGACGATCATCTGCTCGACCAGCTTGATCTGGCTCGAGGTGTCGGTTTCATCCTTGATGCCGTTCGACAGCAGGTCGTACTTGGCGGCATTGGCTTTCTGGTGCGCCTTGGCGCCGTTTTCCATGGTCAGGAAAAATTCGTTGGCGAGCGACTTCATCACCAGCGCGACCTTCGGTTTGGCCGCCGTCTGCGCCATCGCTGGCAGGGCAGGCAGGGCGCACACGAGGGCGGCGGCGGCGATCATTTTGAGGCGAATACGGGATGTCATGGCAGTCTCCAGGGTATGGTTGGGCAAGCACGTCTGAGCAATGCTTTTTTGTAAAACGCTTTGCGCAAACGTTTGCGCGAAGCGAAGTGTGCCTCAATGCCCTATCTCAGTGCAAGCGATTCTGTGTGTGCGGTGCAGCAAAAATGCCACTTCGCCATGAAAAAACCCGGCGCAAGGCCGGGTTTCAGGGATGACTGCAGAAACTTGCTTATCTGCGACCGCCCCGTGCCGGCGCGCCGCCCTTGGCCGGCGCCTTGCCGCGGCTGACCGGTGCGGCAACGGCAGGTTTGGCCTTGGTCTTGATGGTCGACAGAATCGATGGACGCACTTTTGATTCGGCCGCCGACGCTTTCGGCGCCGCTGCCGTGCCACCCAAGGCGATGCGGTTCTTGCCCGGCGTGACCTTGAACTTGTCGGGCGTGCCGGCGCCGTGCGTCTGGCGGCTGCGTTCGCCTGCGGCCAGGCCGCCCGACTCGGACGAGGTCCAGGCCGGGATCAGGTGCTTGTCGCCATTGCCGATCAGGTCGCCACGGCCCATGTTCACCAGCGCTTCGCGCAGGATAGGCCAGTTGGCCGGGTCCTGGTAGCGCAGGAACGCTTTATGAGTGCGGCGGATCTTGCCGCTGCGCGCCGTTTCCACGGTTTCCGAGTCGGCGGTCACCTTGCGCAAAGGATTCTTGCGCGTGTGATACATGGTGGTGGCCATCGCCATCGGCGTCGGCATGAAGGTCTGCACCTGGTCCAATTTGAAATTGTTTTTCTTCAGCCACAGCGCCAGGTTCAGCATGTCCACATCGGTGGTGCCCGGGTGCGCGGCGATAAAGTAGGGGATCAGGTACTGCTTCTTGCCCGCTTCCAGCGAGAAACGGTCGAACATTTCCTTGAATTCGTCGTAGGCACCGATGCCGGGCTTCATCATTTTCGACAAGGTGCCCTCTTCCGTGTGCTCGGGCGCGATCTTCAGCAGGCCGCCGACGTGGTGCGTGACCAGTTCCTTCACATACTCGGGCGAGCGCACGGCCAGGTCGTAGCGCAGGCCCGAGCTGATCAGTACTTTCTTGATGCCGGGAATCGCGCGTGCCTTGCGGTACAGGGAGATGAGCTTGCTGTGGTCGGTGCCCAGGTTGACGCAGATCGACGGGTAGACGCACGACAGGCGGCGGCACGACACTTCGATCTCTTTTTCCTTGCAGGCCAGGCGGTACATGTTCGCGGTCGGGCCACCCATATCGGAAATGGTGCCCGTAAACCCTTTGGTTTTATCGCGGATATGCTCGATTTCGCGCAGGATCGACGGTTCCGAACGGCTCTGGATGATGCGGCCTTCATGCTCGGTAATCGAGCAGAAGGTACAGCCGCCGAAGCAGCCGCGCATGATGTTGACGGAAAAGCGGATCATTTCCCAGGCCGGGATATGCGCCTTGCCATAGCTCGGATGCGGCGCGCGCGCGTAGTTCATGTCATACACGCCGTCCATCTCGTCCATCGCCAGCGGCAGCGGTGGCGGATTGAGCCACACGTCGCGTTCGCCATGCGCCTGCACCATGGCGCGCGCATTGCCCGGGTTCGATTCCAGGTGAAACACGCGCGAAGCGTGCGCATACATCACCGGGTCGTCCTTGACCACGTCATACGCGGGCAGGCGCACCACGGTCTTGTCGTGCTTTTCCTTGGCCATCGCCAGCCGCTCTTCGCGGCTCATGATGCGGATCGGCTTGATCACTTCGGCCGACTTCGAGGCATTTTCGGTGGCGCAGGCGGTCTTGTCTTCCTGCACCATTTCATACGGACTGTAGTGCGGATCGATCTTTCCCGGCACATCGACGCGGGTGGAATTGTGCACGCCCCAGTCGTCCCCCGGCAGCCAGCCGGCCGGTACCATGAAGGCGGTGCCGCGCAGGTCGCGGATATCCTTGATCGCTTCGCCGGCGGCCAGGCGGTGCGTCAGGTCGACCAGCGCGCGTTCGGCATTGCCGAAGATCAGCAAATCGGCCTTGGAATCGGGCAGCACGGAACGGCGGACCTTGTCCGACCAGTAATCGTAATGGGCGATGCGGCGCAGCGACGCTTCGATGCTGCCGATCACCACCGGCACGTCCGGGTATGCTTCGCGCGCGCGCTGGGCGTAGACGGTGACGGCGCGGTCCGGGCGTCTGTTCGGTTCGGCGTTGGCGGTATACGCGTCGTCGGAGCGGATCTTGCGGTCGGCCGTGTACTGGTTGACCATGGAATCCATATTGCCGGCGGTAACGCCGTAGTACAGGCGCGGCTTGCCGAGAATGCGGAAGGCGTCGGCCGACAGCCAGTCGGGCTGGCTGATGATGCCGACACGATAGCCTTGCGCTTCGAGCAGGCGGCCGACCAGGGCCATGCCGAAACTCGGATGGTCGATATAGGCGTCGCCGGTCACGAGAATGACGTCGCACTGGTCCCAGCCCAGCGCGTCCATCTCGGCGCGCGACATCGGCAGGAAAGGCGCTACGGCAGCGCGGGCAGACCGCTTGGGAACGGTCGCAAATAAATTGGTAGGGGAGCTCATTGGCCGGATTGTACCGGAATTGGCCATTTCAAACCTGACAGCCTGATTTTGACTGTTGGATTTTGGTGCAAAAAACGTTTATATTTCAATCACTTGGGGGCAATGCGCCCTGACGGGGCGCATTGCGATCGCGCAGCGACAGACCTTCTCAAATCCCCATATTGGCCAGGATCTCGCCCAGCTCACGCAGCGCCGGCTCCAGTTTCGGATGCTTGACGGCAAACTTGGCCGACAATTCCTGGCTACGCTCGGCCAGGCCGTAGGTGGTCGATTCCGGCTCTTCCTGCGCTTCCAGCGCGGCGCGCTTTTCCAGCAGCAGGTGAATGTCGCCATCGAGCTTTTGCAGCAAACCTTGCAACTCTTCATCGACGGGGCCGCTGGACTCCAGGTTGGACCGCAGCTGGTGTAACGATTCCTTGAGTTTGGTTTCCATGTTTTTTCCTGTCAGTCGGTAAATTGCGTGTCCAGGTACAGCTGTTCCACCTTGCTCCTGGCCCACGGGGTCTTGCGTAAAAACTTCAGGCTCGACTTGATGCTCGGCTCGCTGATAAAACAATTGATATCGATACGCTTGCCCAAACCATCCCAGCCGTAATGGGCTTGCAATCGCGTCACGATCGCTTCCAGGGTGACGCCATTCAAATCTTGCTGACTCATTGTTCTCTCTCGACTACATGTTTTGTGTCTATCACTATCTTACTCAATTCTACGCCGTCCGCACGTTACGCTTGCACTGCCCGGTCAAGAACAGCGCAAGCGGAGAACCACGCTTACTGGGTTTTCAGGCCACGGCGTTCCAGCAACGGCTCGACAGTGGCGTCGCGGCCACGGAAGTCGCGGAACAGCTGCAGCGCGTCGACGCTGCCGCCGCGCGACAGCAGCTTGGTACGGAACCAGTCGCCGTTCTTGCGCGTAAGGCCGCCGTTTTCCTTGAACCAGTTGACCGACTCGGCATCGAGTTTTTCCGACCACAGGTAGGCATAGTAGGCCGCCGAATAGCCGCCCGAGAAACTGTGCGAGAAATAGCTGGTGCGGTAGCGTGGCGGCACCGGCGCGTAGTCGACGCCGGCCTCTTTCAAGGACGCCGCTTCGAACGCCAGCACATCGGTCGGGATCTGGTTCGGCGCCAGCTGGTGCCAGCGCTGGTCGAGCAGGGCCGCCGACAGGTATTCGGTGGTCATGAAACCCTGGTTGAATTTCTTGGCCGCCATGACTTTGTCGAGCAATTCCTGCGGCATGGCCGCGCCGCTCTGGTAGTGCTTCGCATAGTTCTGCAGCACTTCCGGCCAGACGGCCCACATCTCGTTGACCTGCGACGGGTATTCGACAAAGTCGCTCGGCACGCTGGTGCCCGAGAAACGCGGATACTTCACGTTCGAGAACATGCCGTGCAGCGCATGGCCGAATTCGTGGAACATGGTGGTCACTTCGTCGAACGTCAGCAGGGTCGGCTGGCCGGCCGGCGGCTTCGGAATATTGAGCTGGTTCGCCACCACCGGATGGGTGCCCATCAGGCTTGATTGCGACACATATTCATTCATCCAGGCGCCGCCATGCTTGTTGCCGCGCGCATAGAAGTCGGCGATAAACAGCGCCAGCTGCTTGCCGTTGGCGTCGATCACGTCATACACGCGCACGTCCGGGTTATACACCGGCAAGTCTTTACGTTCCTTGAAGCTGATGCCGTACAACTTGTTGGCGGCAAAAAACACGCCGTTGTTCAGCACGCTATTGAGTTCCAGGTAAGGCTTCAGCTGGTTCTCGTCGAAATTGAAACGTTGATTACGCAGCTTGTCGGTATAGATGGCCCAGTCGGCGGCCGCCACGGTAAAACCGCCTTTCTCCGCGTCGACCACACCCTGCAGATCGGCCGCTTCGCGGCACGCATTGGCCACGGCCGGTTTGGCCAGTTCCGACAGCAGGGTGTTGACGGCGGTGGTGGTTTTCGCCGTCTGGTCTTCCAGCGAATACGCCGCGTAGTTCGGGTAGCCCAGCAGGGTGGCGCGTTCGGCGCGCAGCTTGGCCAGCTTCAGCACGATGGCGCGGTTGTCGAATTCGCCGCCCTGGCTGCCGCGGTTCAGCGACGCATCCATCAGGCGCTGGCGCGTGGCGCGGTTGGTGAGTACCGCCAGCGCCGGCTGGCCGCTGGTGTTGACCAGGGCGATGACGAACTTGCCGTCCAGACCGCGCTCCTTGGCGGCGGCGGCGGCCGTGTCGATATCGCTGTCGGTCATGCCGGCCAGTTCCTCGCGCGTGTTCACCACCAGGCCCTTGGCGTTGGTTTCCTTCAAGACGTTCTGCGCGAAGGCCGTTTCCAGGCCGGCCTGCTCGGCATTGAAGGCTTTCAGCTTGTCCTTGTCGGCGTCGGACAGCTTGGCGCCGGCGCGCACGAAATCGGTGTGGTAGCGGTCCAGCAGGCGCAGCGATTCGGCGTCCAGACCCAGCTGGTCGCGCTTGGCATAGAGAGTGTCGATGCGGGTAAACAGTTTCGGATTGAGGCTGATGGCGTCCGCGTGGGCGGCCAGCTTCGGCGACACATCCACCTCCACCGCTTCGAGCACCGCGTTGGTATTGGTCGAGGTCATGTTGCTGAAAATGCTCTGCACGCGGTGCAGCAGCTGGCCCGTACGCTCGAGCGCCACGATGGTGTTTTCAAACGTCGGCGCCTGGCGGTTATTGGCGATCGCATTGACTTCGGCCAGCTGGCGCTTCATGCCTTCGGCAAACGCCGGCGCGTAATGCGCGTCCTTGATCAGGCCGAACTGCGGCATCTGGAACGGCAGCGGGCTGGCCTTGAGCAGCGGATTTTGCGCGCTGACGGCGGCAGCGGGCGCGGCTTTCGTGGCAGCGGCGGCCATGGCTTGCGGAGCGGCGTGGGCCAGCATGACGCTGGCGGCGATGACGAGCAGTTGTGGACGGATCATGACATCTTTCAAAGTGCAGGGAAGAACCGCGACCATGTCGCGGACCAGTGGCAAATGATAGCAGGGCGATCCGCCAGCGTGGCGGCGCGGGCCGAATGCGCGGTTTACCACGGCGCCGGTTTTGATACCCCAAATAAAAAATGGCCGCCAGTCCATGGCGGCCATTTTTAGCTTAGCGAGCTTATTTGCCCGTCAGGCCGCGGCGTTCCAGCAGCGGCTCGATTTTCGCATCGCGGCCGCGGAAGTCGCGGAACAGTTGCAGCGCATCGGCGCTGCCGCCGCGCGACAGCAGCTTGGCGCGGAACCAGTCGCCGTTCTTGCGCGTCAGGCCGCCGTTTTCCTTGAACCATTCGACCGTGTCGGCGTCGAGCTTTTCCGACCACAGGTAGGCGTAGTAGCCGGCCGAATAGCCGCCCGCAAACGCGTGCGAGAAATACGTGGTGCGGTAGCGTGGCGGCGCCGGCGCAAAATCGATGCCCGCGTCCGTCAGGGCGGCTTTTTCAAACGCCAGCACGTCGGTCGGGATCTGGGCCGGAGTCAGCTGGTGCCAGCGCTGGTCGAGCAGGGCCGAGGCCAGGTATTCGGTGGTTTTATAGCCCTGGTTGAAATTGTCGGCCGCCGTCACCTTCGCCAGCAGCTCGGCGGGAATCGCCACGCCCGTCTGGTAGTGCTTGGCGTAGTTCTGCAGCACTTCCGGCCACAGCGCCCAC
The DNA here is from genome assembly GCF_049896105.1 of Janthinobacterium sp. PSPC3-1. NCBI lineage: Bacteria > Pseudomonadati > Pseudomonadota > Betaproteobacteria > Burkholderiales > Oxalobacteraceae > Janthinobacterium > Janthinobacterium sp. PSPC3-1. The sequence continues at coordinate 111,506 of NZ_JAFCTQ010000022.1, forward strand.
ATTTCATTGACCTGCGACGGGTATTCGACGAAGTCGCGCGGCACGCTGGTGCCCGAGAAGCGCGGGTATTTCACGTTCGAGAACATGCCGTGCAGCGCATGGCCGAATTCGTGGAACATGGTGGTCACTTCGTCGAACGTCATCAGGGTCGGCTGGCCCGCTTCCGGCTTCGGAATATTCAGGTTGTTGGCGATCACCGGCTGGTTGCCCAGCAGGGTCGACTGGCTGACATAGGCATTGGCCCAGGCGCCGCCGCGCTTGTTGCTGCGCGCATAAGGATCGAGCGTGAAGATGGCCAGTTGCTTGCCGTCCTCATTGAACACGTCGAACACCAGCATGTCGGCGTTGTACACCGGCAGGTCGGTACGCTGCTTGAAGGAGAGGCCGTACAGCTTGCCGGCGGCAAAGAATACGCCTTTGGTCAACACGCTGTTCATCTCGAAATACGGCTTCAACTGGTTCTGGTCGAAGTTGTAGCGTTCGGCACGCACCTTGTCGCTGTAATAGGCCCAGTCGCTGGCGGCGACCTTGAAGCCGCCTTTGCCGGCATCGATCACCTTCTGGATATCGTCCGCTTCGCGGCGCGCGTTGACGACGGCCGGTTTCGCCAGTTCGCCCAGCAGCGCGTTGACGGCGGTGGTGGTCTTGGCGGTCTGGTCTTCCAGCGAATAGGCCGCGTAGTTCGGGTAGCCCATCAGGGCCGCACGCTCGGCGCGCAGCTTGGCCAGGTCCAGCACCACTTGCCGGTTGTCGAACTCGCCGCCATGGCTGCCGCGCGCCTGCGAGGCCGCCATGATGCGTTCGCGCACGGCGCGATTCGTCAGCTGCGACAGCGGCGCCTGGCCGGTGGTGTTAACCAGCGCGATCACATACTTGCCGTCCAGCCCGCGCTTCTTGGCCAGGCCGGCGGCCACTTCGATCGCGGCCGGCGACAGGCCGTCGAGCTCTTCGCGCGTATCGACAACGACCGCCGAAGCGTTCAATTCCTTCAGCACATTTTGCGCAAAGGTGGTCGACAGGGCTGCCAGCTGGCCGTTGTAGGTCTTCAGCTTGTCCTTGTCGGCAGCCGACAGCTTGGCGCCGGCGCGCACGAAGTCCGTATTGTAGCGCTCCAGCAAGCGTGTCGATTCGGCATCGAGACCCAGCTTGTCGCGCTTGGCGTACAAGGCGCTGATGCGCTGGTACAGCTTGCCGTTGAGCATGATCGCGTCGCTATGGGCCGCCATTTTTGGCGCCAGCTCGCGTTCCAGTCCCTGGATCGTCTCATTGGTGTTCGAACCCGACATCACCGAAAACACGGTGCGCACACGGCCCAGCAGCTGGCCCGCGCGTTCCATGGCCACGATGGTGTTGTCGAAGGTGGCCGCTTTCGGATTGTTGGCGATTGCATTGATCTCCGCCAGGTGCGCCGCCATGCCTGCCGTAAAGGCGGGCGCGTAATCGGCGTCCTGCACCTTGTCGAAGGCGGGGTAATGGAAAGGCAGGGTGCTGGCTTGCGCAAACGGATTGCTGGCAGGCAGGGCAACCGCGGCGGTAGCGGCGGCTGGCGCCTTGGTCGCGGCAAAAGCGGCTGGCGCCAGCATCAGGCTGGCGGCGATGACGAGCAGTGTTGGACGGGTCATGACATCTTTCAAAGAACGCAAGAGAACCGCGATTGTGTCGCGGACCAGCCTGAAATAATAACAGCCGGACATACTTGCGTCACCCGCAACAACCGCAGGTATCACGCACCGCAGTAATGATCGGTAGCGATCAGTAGTGCGGCGGGCGCTCGTTGACCTGGCCACCATTGGCCTGCTGCGCGCCGTCGCGCACGTGCTCGCCCAGCTTGTGCAGCATCGCTTCGAGCTGGTCGATGCGGCGCCCCTGCTGGTACACCATCTGGTTCAGCGACTCGACCAGGTCCTCCTGCTGCGCCAGCTTGATCTCGATATCGACGAAACGATTTTCCATCTGTTCATTGTCCATAGTGCTCACGGTGATTCCTGGCATCAAACGCGCATTTTACTCTCCCGGCAAAGCGATCCACCGCAAACCGGCTGCCATCTCAGGGCGATTGCATGAAGCATCAGTGCTTGGTGTGGCCGTAGGTCGAAAATATTGCTTGTAAACGCATTGAGAAAGG
>NZ_JAFCTQ010000023.1:0-109794 GCF_049896105.1 Janthinobacterium sp. PSPC3-1
GTCATCGTAAAATCCATCGCCCCAGGGCAGATTAGAACTCCAATTGTTGGAGGCGACAACTATTTTGACAGAGGGGGGAACCGCCAAGCTATTTTTGGAGACTGAATGATGTCTTGTATTATCGTTCCCAATGCATCAACTGCTTGTTTTGAAATATATAAATGATCTAATTCATCTTTTTCTTTGTTTTTTTCTAGAAAATCATTTTTTTTGATATTTAAGCCATCCTCAGTCCAATTTGATGAAATGCTTATGATCTGATAAAGCAAGTAGTAGAACGGAGTCGGAAATTCGTGATTTTCGTCATCGGGTTCAATGTCACGCATCGCTGAAATGATTTTGCTTCCGAAATGAGTGAAATAGAAGAGCCACAAGTGGTCTTGTTTGAATTGATGGATTCCCTCATGAATCATAATTTCGAAGAGCTTGATGCCCGCGTGAACTTGGCAATGATTTTTCCCTACATCACAGTAGTACCCAAGTGCCTGATTGTATTTCTCTGCCATTCGCTGATCTTCATCGATTCGTCGACATACAGGCTCACCGATTGCTTGGTATAACCCAAGTTTATCAGCAACCGAAACATCCTTAAAAAAGAAAAACAGAATTCGGTTGGTTTTTGGCAGTAATAAGCGGTGGCGTCCGTTTAAATTTTGATTATTTTTTAGTTCCACATAAATTTTACTGTTTTGATCGGCTAAAAGAGCATCCATGAATAGATTTAAAAATTCATCTCGGACTATTTCAGGATGCTCAAGAAATTTAAGGCAGAAATGGGGATGGGAAACCGCAAGATATGAAACCAGTGGCGGAGAATTGATGATACTTTGGAGTATTTCTTTTGCGATCGTACTTGTCTGATCTCGCTCGGAAAGAAATGAATTAATCCAATTTAGAGATAATTTATAATAATGCCTTATTTTATTATCTTTCTTTGGTGGTTCGCCACGAAGTAGAGACGAGATGTCAAAAACTGGAACCGGCGTGAGTTTGGTTGCTAATCGAGAAAGAGGGTGCGAGTAATTGGTAAGAGTTAATAATTTTGATAATTGTGGTTCAATTAGCAAAAAAAGTTCATCGAATCGCTTTGTTAGCAGAAGATTTTCAGCCAAATCCCTAAAAATACTAATGTTCTGTTTGGCTATTTTTGGCGCTCGCGTTCGAATTAAAAGATAAATGCCAAGGCTCAAGAGCGTCAAGTAGATTGCACTGTTGTTGTCTAAGCCCCACTTCCAAGGTCCAAAGCTGTAATACAGCCCTAACGTGCTCAGGGCTTCAGCAAATGCGATGTAGTGCACTATTAGAAAGATTGAAAATATGGCAAATAAGTCTGGCCCTGTCATGCTTAAGCGAAAACGGAGGCGTGTGTTAGCAGGGACAACAGCCCAAACGGCTGCACTAATAGCTAATGTTGTTAGCAGAATGCTGGTGTCTATGGAAGTTTCTGTTGTCACGAAAAATTGCCCCTTGAGTTTTGTTTTTTGAAACGTTAGCTGAACACTAAAGCAGCTCTGAAAGCGAAGACCATACAACATTTTCGTTGAAAATTCTTCAATTTACTTTTTTTGTTAGAAAGTGTACGGATCATGAGAAATACTGTATTGGAAAGTTTCCCAAAAGGCGTGGCTTTTCAATTGATGGGGGCTGTCATGCGCTGTCATTCTTGCTACGGTCCTGCATAGCCGCGCAGGAGGAATGTGAGTTTTTTCTACTGAGGTTTGTGTGTAGGTATTTATGTGGGTACGAATGTTGCTTGTGGTGTAAGAGCCGCATAAAGCCTAGATATTCGCATTACACCGCTTCCGCTAGGAAACACAAAATCAGCAGCCGCTTTGGGCGGCTTTTTTGTTTCTTGGCGGAAGCGAGCAGGGCGCCTGCGCGCCCTATGTGTGAGATTCGAAGACCTTGCGCCTGCAGGCGCAAGCCACCTCGAATCCTCATTCTGCTGCCGCTGCGCGGCAGCCCCGCGCGCCGCAGGCGCGCGTTCGTGGTTCTAATCAGGTTTCGACTGAGCTTGCTTCTACGGCGCCCTTCGCATCAGTTCGTATCTGAGTGGTGGATAGGCCTTGTTCCAGCAGCGCATACGGTGTATGAGTGCAATCCGGTGGGTACGTGCTACGCTGAAAATGGTATCTGCGTGCGATGGGGGTTAAACAGGTGCCAGCGCCGCAGGTTGAAGCTGCTGGCTGGCCCATGACGGCGGACCCTGCGGCTGCAAGTCGATACCGTGATCATCGAGCCAGACAGTGGCGTCATCGCGCTGGTTTGGCGCGCACGCTGGTCGAGCATCCGCAAGTGAACTTGGTGCTGACGCAGGCATCGCGGCACGAAGCCGCTATCCGTGCCGCCATCGCTGCCGGCAACGATATATATTCCGAATGGCCGTTGACCACCAGCACCAGCATCCCGCCGGAGCCGCCCGAGCCGGCTGGCATGCCATACATCATCCGTAGGGTGCCATCGCCGCCTGGCGCCCGGTTACCGCTAACTCATCGACCTGCTGACGCGGGGGAGGTCGGTGAGCCGCACTGGGCGCGCGCATGCATGTCAGCGTTGAACCGTTTGGTGCGCGCCGCATGGCCTACCTCGCCTACACAGTACCAGCGGAAAACTTCCCCGACGTTTGTGTTTCGTGGCCTGCGCTGCGACATGATCAAACCGCTGTGGTGGACCGGGGACGGCCTGTACCCCGTCACTGAACACCATTCTGACCGGATACAGGACAGCGCCTGCCTTGTCAGGCCACCAATTTCTTGAAGGTGGCCAGCACCGCTTCGCCCTTGAACGGCTTGACGATCCAGCCCTTGATGCCGGCCGCCTTGCCGCGTTCCTTCATGATCGGCGAGTTTTCCGTGGTCAGCATGATGATGCTGACGCTGGTGTTGCCCAGTTCGCCGCGGATCTTTTCCACCATGGTGAGGCCGTCCATGACTGGCATGTTCACGTCCGACACCACCAGCTTGATGCCGCGGTCGCTTTTCAGCTTGGCCAGGCCGTCGGCGCCGTCCACGGCCAGCAGTACTTCCAGGCCGTTCTTTTTCAGAAAATCGCCGACTTCGTTGCGTACGGTGCTTGAATCGTCCACTACCAGAATTTGTGCCATGTGAGTTCCTGATTGATAAGTTAAAACAGCTCCAGCTCGCCCGTTTCTTCGGGCTGCTGGTCGGGGTCGACAGTGAAATCCATTGCTTCATAGGCGAATACACACAGGCTGGCGTGAACCGCTCCGCCGGCCGCCATGCTGACCCGAAAATGCTGCAAATAGTTGTAGGGCAGCGACTGCAGGTGCAAGGCGCTTTGCTTGAATAAAATGTTCGGCGTGGACATTCCGAGGTGCGGAAAGAACTTCCCCAGATCGCGGTTCAGAATGCCGCAACACAGGTTGGCTGATTCGCCGATCGCATCCTCGGAGGCATGTTCCGGCGTGAAATAAATCATCACCATCATCTTGACCAGATAGGACGAGATGGTCAGCGCCACCACGTGGGTTTCCGGGAAGTGCAGCGCGGTATCGACCACGCCGACCTCGATTGCGGCATTGTCGGCCGTGCCGATACCGCTCAACAGGGCGCGCGACAGCAGATGGTCGAGCGCAGCTTGTGCTGGTTCGCTAATCATGGGTAGTCCACACAGTGAATGGCGCAGGCGGGCCGCATCAGGCGGCCAGCGCGAGACGCGACTGTTTATTGATCTGGTCAAGGCCGACCACCGCGCCGACGATCATCTTGCCGCCAGCTTGCAAGTCCTGGAAGGTGGCGGTGGTGATCAGGTCGTTCTGGTACAGGCTGCTGCGATAGCTCTTCGACAGTTTGTCGGAGCGCTGCGCCAGTTCGCGCACTTCCGCGGCGACCACGGCGAAACCACGCCCGTGCGGGCCGGCGCGCGCCGCTTCGATGGACGCGTTGATGGCGACGATGACGATCTGGTTGACGATCACGGCGAATTCGTCGTTCTTGCTATGCATGTCGCGGTTGTGCCTGATCAGGACGGCCATGTCATGGTGCCAGCGCTCGAAGGTGCGTACCAGGCCCATCAGCCTGGTGATGGTGTCCTCGGAACGGCTGCAACTGCCGAGCGCCTCGGCCTTGTCCTGCGCCATGCGTTGCTGCAATTCGGCGATCTGTTGTTCGGTGATGTGTCGCAACTCCTGCAATTGCTCATCGCCAGTGCGGCTGGCCTGCTGGAGCAGGTCGGCTTGCAGGTCCTCTTGCCGTTGCTGCGCCGCGACGAGCGCTTGCAATTCGGTCTGCAGTGCGTTCAGCTCCTCCCGGTCGACCATGCCGGCCAGCTGGCGCCGCAAGCGCCGTATCATCCAGGCGCACGGCAGCGCGCAGAAAACAGCACCGAAAATAAAAAAAACGATAGGCATGACGTCCGTTTCAATCGAGATGGAATCAACGGCCGGCGCGTGGCGCCGGCCAACCAGGGTGGTGCAATCAGGCGACCTGCGGCTGGCTGTCCAGCGCCGGCAGGTCGTCGGCCACGCTGTCCTGCGGTGCGGTCCAGGGCGTGTCGATACCGTCGACTTCCACCGCCATAGTGTCCGGAAAGCTGACAAGCACCTGGAAGGCGCGGAAATCGGCGCCCTCGGCGGCATCGGTGAAGACCACGGCGACGCTGCCGGCGGCGGCCGTGACGTAGTCGCGCACCGCATCCATGCCGACGCCGCGGCCGGACACGTCCGATACCTGCTGGCGGGTCGAGAAGCCGGGCCGCAAGATCAGTTGCGCGGCAGCCTCGTCGCTGATGGCCGATGCCGGGTCGATCAGGCCGCGCGCGATGGCGACGTCGCGAATGCGCGCCAGCGCCAGGCCGGCGCCGTCGTCGGACAGGGCAAACTGCAGCATGCCGTTGAGCACGCTCATCTCCAGGCGTATGGTGCCGGCTTCCGCCTTGCCTTTGGCCAGGCGCACGTCCGGCGTTTCCAGGCCATGGTCCATGGCGTTGCGGATCAGATGCATGAACACATTCTTGAGCATGGGCGCGGCCTGGCTATGCACCACGTAACCGTTGTCATGCAGCGCGACGTGCGGCATCGGCTTGCCCAAATCCTTCGCCAACGCAGGCAGGGAAGCCGTGATGCTGTCGAGCGTGGTGGCGATTGTTTCAGTACCGAGCAAGCGTAGCGTCTTGCGCACGCTGTTGCGCGCCGCCACCAGCTCGTGGATGTTGGCGGTGTTCACCGACTCCAGGCGGGACAGGCTATCCTGGATGTGCTTGCGGTCGATGGTCAACTGGTGTTCGGCTTGCTCAAGCTGTGGCCCGGCCTGGCGCCCCAGCGTCACGTCGTTGATACGGCGGTAGCGTTCCAGCACGCTCTCCGCCGCCAGCAACTGGGCCAGCAGCGCGGCCTGGTCCCATTCGACGCCGCGCTCGGAATGGCGCAGGTCGTCGTAATGCTCTTCGACGCCGTGCACGCTGTTGGCCAGGTGCAGCAAGCCATAGGTGCGCGCATTGCCTTTGATGGTATGCATGTTACGGAACAGCTTGCCGATGGCGAAGGTCGTCATGGTCGGGTTGTGGCGGATCACCGTCTCGTTTTCCTTGAGCAGCATGGTGGCATCGACCAGGAAGGCACGGAACTTGTCGCTGGCCACGGCCAGGATCTCGCCAATGATCTCCAGCTCGCGCTTTTGCTCGTTGGCTTCGGCCGCCAGCGCGCGCAATTCGGTCACGTCGCGCACGCACAGCATCAGGCGCAAAATGGTGTCGGCGCCGTCGGTAATGGGGGACCAGCTCAGGTCGAGGATTTTGGTGCTGCCGTCGGCCATGGTCTTGTTGATTTCACCAACCATCAGATGCTCGTTGAAGGTGAAATTCATCACGTCCTCGCCGATGCAGGCGCTACCCACGGCGACCGTCTGCGACAAGGCGTCGGCGCCCAGGTCGGTCCCCGAAAACACCAGCTCCATCACGTCGCGCCCGGCGATGTCGCGGGTCTCGAACACGGTTTCCAGGAAAGCCGAATACTCGTGGTGCACCCGGTTGCCTTCGGTGATGGTGAGGATGCCCTGCGGGATATTTTGCAGCATGGTCTGCATGTCGGCGGTCTTTTGCTGCAACTGGCCGGAGGCCCGCTGGATGGTGGCGATCATGCCGTTGAAGGCAACGATCGACTGGCCGATTTCGTCGTTACGTCCGATCGGGACGTTGCGGCTGAAATCCTGGCTGGAAGCGATCTCGCTCATGGTGGTCTGCATGCGGCTGATGGGCACCACGATCTGGCGATACAGCAAATAGCCGATGCCTGTCAGGAAGGCGCTGGCCAGCAGCGTGACGATCAAGATGATGCGGGTGGTGGTCGCCAGATTGGCGTTGAGCACCGTGATTGCCGTGTCCTTGCTGCGGTTTTTTTCGATGCGCAGCGTCTCGACGATTTGTGACAGTTCCTCCTGGTACTGCAGGGCGTTGCCGAAAAAAGTCGCCTGGGCGATGTCGTTCTTGCCAGCGAGCTTGTATTTCACTGTCTCGTCGATGGCGGAAACGTAATTATCCAGGCTCTCGGTGGCCTGGGTGACCAGGCCGCGCTGGGCGGCAGAATCGACACGCTTCATCTGGAAGGCGAGTGCCTGCTGCAGCGCGGTCTGGGCCACTTTCAACTTGTCGTTGTCCTGCTGGGCAATGGCGAGGTCCTGCTCGTACACCATGGTCAAGGCCGACAATTGCAATTGTTTGAGCTGGGCCATCAAATCGGACGACGCCAGCACCGTCGGCATCACGCCCTCGGTAACCAGGCGCACCTCGACGGCGCCTTTGCGCGATTGATAGACGGCGTAACCGCCAATCAATGAGATGGAGAAAAAGGTGAGGATGACAAATAAGGTGATGCGTAGACGGATGGTCATGTGTTTTCCAAAGCGAATCATTTTCGGGGATACGCTGGTCATATACGAGGAACGGGTTCAGCGCAGACGTTGCAAAGCGAAAGTATTGCTCTTCAGCATGACAAGATCATGACTTCGGGAAACATTTGGCTTTATCCGCTTGGGCGCTTGGGGGGATCACCTTGGTAGCGTTGCGGCCAAGCCGAGGATATCGCCGATGCCATCGTGTCTGCGAGACGTGATCGACAGCGTGCCGGCGCGCGCGCTTGGCACCATCGCGGCAGTCGCTGCTCGGTTACCGCCAGGATTTTTACCGCAAAGCAATCGGGGGTGTCAGCCGATGAGCGTGAAGCGCGCAGCCTGGCGTGCTCAGTCGATTGCGCAGGCCTTTTATGATGAGCGCTTCATCCCGACTTAGAAGCCCAGTCGTGACCTGAGTTTCACCAGCACCTGTTTCGATACCGGCATGACGGTGCGGAAAGTCGGGATCAGATACCGTCGTTCGTACACGATCTCAGCCTTGGCCGTCTCCAAGGCCGGTGTCCGATCCAGCATTTATATGTGATCTCAGCCTTTGCCGGTCACTGCGCAGCCAAGGCGTGTCGGAATGGCGGCCCCGTCCCTCGCTTCACGATGATTGGATGAGGTGGGTTGGCGGATAAGCGCGCTCAATTGCACCGCGCCAGAATCGATGGCGGGCGCCGGCTTGCCGCGCCCGCCGCTTTCGTCACACCGCTTCAGCGCGGCCCGGTCGACGAAAAAATCAGCTTGTCGATCTGCTTGCCCGCCCGTCCCGACACGCAACCGAGCATTTGCCCCGGCGACGCCTGGTAGCTGCCGGCGCCACCGCCGCCGCCAGTACCGTACGGGCCAAAGCGGCGGCCCTTGTTGCTGATGAAGGTCAGGGAGTCGACCACGTTGCCGCCACGATATTCCACACGGGTGATGTATTCGTCGCCCGGCAGGATGACCTCGCTGCGCCAGCCTTTGTCATGGTTGCCCTGCATGGTGGCCCAGCCATTCGCACCGTACTGGAACTGCACGGCGCCGACCTGGTCGCCCCATTTCAGGCGGAAGCCGGTGACGTGCTGACCGTTGCAGGTATTGCCATCACTCCAGGCGCCGCCGCCGTCGCCGCCCACAAGTTGCGAACCGTAGATGGGCCCTGCCACGCTGGAAGACGGGCCTGGATCGCGGCCTTCGCCTTCGCCCGAGTTGAGCCAGTGGTCGAGCGCGTCCGGATAGTTGTCCTTGCCGAAGGCGCTTTGCAGGTCGGGGTAACGCTGCAGGTAACTGGACACGGCAACCTGCGCGCTGCCTTGGCGGCCTTCTTCGATGCCCTCGTCGAGCCAGTGTTGCAGCACGCAGTCCAGGTCGGCGGCGCCGCAGCGCTGCTGCACGTCGAGATAGCGGGCCCGATAAAAGGTGGCGGAAAATTCCGGCGAGCCCTGGCGGCCTTCCTTGTAACCATGGTCTTTCCAGTGCGTGGGCAGGTCCACGCCGGCTTTGACGACATCAGGATTGTTGTCGTAATAGAAGTCCCAGTCGAACACGGAGGCAGCGAAGTGCGGATCCGGGCCCTTCTTGTGTTTCTTTTTCTTGCCGATGCCCTTGAAGGCGTTGCCGGCATCATTGAACGCATGCGTGGCGCCGTTCGACACGGTGCTGGCGGTTTTGCGGGCGGTGTTCTTGGTCTGGTCGTACGCCTGCTTGGCGACTTTTTCGGCTTGCTTGGCGGTATCGTCGATCTGTTTCAGGGCCGCCATCGCGTTCTTGGCGCCAAACCCTTCCAGCGACTTGTATTCGTTGGCCACCTTGTTGAGCGCCTTTTCCAGTTCCTTGCCGATGCAGTTCTCCAGTTTCGACGGATCGACGCTGACGCCGCCCTGGCCGTTCAGGATGTCGGCGATGTCCAGGCTCGGCGTGATCGATACCTTGGTCTTGATCTCGAAGGGATTGACGCAACTGGCTGAAAACTCCACCGACATGGTGTCGCCGGACAAGCCCAGCGCCAGTTTTTGGCCGGCCAGGTTGCCGATGACGCTCACTTCCTGGCGCTTGTCGCTGACGTCGGCGATGGCCTTCATCTTGATTTTGGTGTTGCCTAGCGGCCCCAGTTTGAGAGACAGATCCGCCTGCGCCGTGCCCTGGAAGCCTGCCTTGCCCACCGACACTTCCATGCGGCCCATGGTCTGGCCGAGGACACGCACCTCGCCGGCGCTGTACATGCGCGGTCCGCCATCGGCGAGTGGGCCCAGCACCAGCAGATTGAACGGCTTGTCGTCTTGCGGGAAGGGGCGGGTAGGGTCGCCGAACCGGTACGGACCGGGCGGGTTGGGGTTTTTCAGCTGGAACACGGACAAGGCTTTCGACATCGATTTGAGTGGCTGCGCATAGGCCTTGATGTTGCTGACGTAGCCGCCGCCGAATCTGTCGAGCGCGGTGGTGGTGGCCGATTTGGCGATGGCCGCCTGCGGCAGGATCATGTCGATGGCGATCCAGGCGTTGTCGAGCAGGCTCAGTGTCTGCGGCGTGGCCATGCGGAAAGAAAAATCGACAAGGTCCATGGCGCCTTCGGGCGTCAACGGCGTCTGGAATTGCAGCAGGAGGTCCTTGGACGTGTTTTCGAAGCGGGCGTTGCCCTTGTAGCCGAACACCAGTTCGTTATCGATGAAGTAGGTGGCGTCGGTCAACACCAGTGCCGGCGCCAGCATCTGGATTTTCATCCCCGGCGCGGTCTGCAATTCGACAAAGGCACCCGGGTGCAGGGCGTCGGCGCCGGCCTTTTTCATGGTGTCGCCATCGTGCAGGGCGCTGGCAAGACCGGCGCCGGTGCCGGCGCCGCCGGCCAGGTCGGTCGGAATCGGCATCACCACGCCGGCGCGCAGGGTCAGCTGGTTGGCCGGCACACCGAGCGCGGCCAGGCTGGTCATCAGCGCGCCGCCGATGTTGGCCCGCGCGGCCAGTTGCACGCCGGCCGTAAAGCTCAGGCTTTGCACATTGAAATAGCTGTCGCGCACGATCTGCTGCAAGTCGGCCGGCATCTTGGCGATGTCCAGATCGTAGTCGGTGGTGGAGATCGAAATGATGGGGTCTTTCACCGCCGTCTGGCCAAATACTTTCTGGACATTCGGTTTGAGCAGGGTCGGCAGCGCCATGGTTTTATTCAACACCAGCAGGAAAGTCTGTTGCTGGGTGCCGCTGGTGAAAAAGTACAGCTGCAAGGGGCCGGACTTGGTGGCATAACAGCCGCTCAGGCCGCTGCCGCACGCGGTTTTTTTCAGGGTGCCGACCAGTTGGTTGACTTCATCCTTCATGCCGGCGATCGGCAGGCCGCCCAGCATTTTTTTCAGGGTGGGAGAAATTTGCGGCCCGTTGTCGGCGCTGGCAAGCGGAACAAGGATCACGACATTCAGAACGGCAAAGGCCGCCATCGATAACAGTTTTTTCATGGATAACATTCGGGTTCTTGGCAGAAAGTGACTGTGAGCAACTAGTATAGGTAGCCGTCACGATGTTGTTGCTGAGCAAATCTGAGCTTGCTACGACTGTTGCAACACAGCACAGCAATGAAAAACGCCAGCGCTCCGGCTGGCGTATCGGGCCATCGGACTGCTGTCTCAGTAGTACAAAAATTCCAGCGCCTGGCGCAGGCGCTCGCCGGTGCTGTCCATGCGTTCCCAGCGTTCGATGACGACATCGCCCTGGCGAAATTCGCGGAACATGAGGTTGCCGTTCAATTGGCTGAGCACGCTGTCGGTGTTGGCCGGCGTGTCGCCCTTGAAACCGAATTTTTCGCGCAGGGCCTTGACGGCAGGGTCGAGCCCGGCAGCCTGCTCGACGCCGTTTCTCGCCGTGTAGGCTGGCGTGCGCGGCGTAATCAGCATCAATACCGAGCGCTGCAAGTCGTTGCTCTGCTTTTTGGAAAACAGGTATTGCACGCCAGGCAGGTCCTGCAGCACCGGCACGCCGTCGCGCGTTTGCGTGGAGGATTTTTCGGTCAGGCCCGACAGCACCAGGGTGTCGCCCAGCGTCATGACGACGTTGGCGTTCGCGGTAATTTCGCCGGACTCGATCTGGTACGCCACTTTCGGGTTGTCGATCGAGGCGGTCAGCGAGGTGCGCTGCGCCTCGACTTTCAGTTGCACCTTGTCGTTGGCCAGAAACACGGGCGTGACGGCCAGCTTGATGCCGAAGCGTTTTTCCAGCGGCACGATGGTGGTGCCGCCCTGGGTGCTGGCCGACACAATGCCTGCGCTCAAATTTGTGCCGGAAAAAAACTCCGACGGCATCCCTTCGATGGCCGCCAGGGTCGGCCGCGCCAGCACTTCGTTGATGGCGTTGCTGGCGTTGGCGATATTGAGCGAATACGACAGCGCCGGCACCGTCACCGCGCGCGTGATCGTGGTGGTGGTGCTGCCGGGCGCGCCGCCCGTCGCCACCGACGAAATGGCGCGCGAAAACGCCGCCAGGTTGCCGGCGCTCGAACCCAGCTGCAAGGTCAGGGCGCTGAGCAGATTCACCCCTTTCGAGGTGCTGACCTGGTCCTGCATGGATACCAGCACGACGTCGACCAACACCATGCGCGGACCGGTGGCGTCGGCGGCGATGGCGGGCGGCGGGGCAAGCGGGAAGGCCGGCGCGTCGTCTGGAGCGGTCGCTGCGGCTGGCGCGGCAGCCGCCACCGGCGCCGACGCGACCGGCCGCGGTGGCGGCACTTTCGGCATCGTGAACGCCTGGGTCGGCACGATGGCGGCCCTGGCGCTGGCCGCGCCCAGATTGGCGTGCTGCACCACGGCGCCGCCGGACAGCGCCGGCTGCTTGTCGTAAAACGATTTCCATTGGGCGACGCGGCGGTCGAGCCGGTCGGCCTCGGCCGGCGCGGCGGCCAGTTTGCCGCGCACGTTCTGCGCCTTGTCGAAGGCGCCACACGAGGCGTACACCGCCACCGCCGAGCGCAGCATGGCGGGGTTCGGCGGCGCGGCGCCGGCGCTCAGCTGATCGGCCATCAGGCAGGCCGTGACGGCGTCGCCGGTCAGGTAGGACGCCGTCATCAGGCCATTGATCGCCACCTGGCTGTCCGGCGTCATCATCAGCACTTCCGTCAATTGCGCCTTGGCGTCGGCGTAGCGGCCGTGATCGAGAAAGGCGAGTCCGAGAAACTCGCGGGCGATCCAGTTGGCCGGATCGATGCGCAGCGCTTGCTGGTAGCCCTCTATGGCCATCTCGTTCTTTTGTGTATCACCCTGTTTGGCCTGCAGGTGATATACAAAGGCGTTCAGAAAGTGCAGTTGCGAATTGCCGGGCGCCAGTTGCAGCGCTTCATTGATGGCGCGACTGGCCTGCGGCAGCTCGCCGCGCTGGATGAATTTCACGGCGGCAGTGGCCTTGGCCAGGGTTTCGGTTTCCGGCTGGCCGCTCGGCAGCAGCATGAACTTGCCGACCATCGCCGTGAACGATGGTTCGGCCGGCGCGGCCCACGCCGCTGCCGACAGGCTCAGGGCGGCGGCCAGCGCGAGCGCGGAGCGGTGAAAGCGGGGGGCGGCAAGCCTGGCGAGTGTCATGGCGAAAGGAAGTGGCTGTAAAGCAAGCAGTATAGGAAGTCGCCGCCATGCCGTTCCTGAGCGATTCTGAGAATCAGCGCTGAACTGTTGCTTTCTGGTAAAACTGGAAGCCGACCGCGCGCAAGGTGTTGACCGGCAGCGGAAGAGTGCAGGCCTGCGCCACCTTGCGGCGCAGCCGGCGGATCTGCGTGTCGAGGCGGCGCTGGTCGTAGGTGAAGTATTCTTCGCCCAGGGTTTCAATGATGGTGCGGCGCGTGACCACGCCGCTGTCGCGCATCATCGCCTGCAGCACGGCGTGATCCTGCACCGACAGCGCGATGCTGACGCCATCGGGCGCCAGCAGGGTACGCGGCGAAGCCGACAGGCGCCAGCTGGGCGTCGGCTCGGGCAGCAATTGCGGCGCCACCAGGGCGTTGTCGTCCAGCTCGCGCCGGGTGATGTCGCGCGCCACGCCGACCCGCATCTGGTATTGCTCCGACCAGGCGGCCGACCAGCTGATCGACACCACGCTGCCATCCTTGCGCACGTAGCGGTTCTCGAAATAGCTTTGCTGGTAGCCGCCCATGACACGCTGGATCGATTCCAGCGTGCGTTGCAGGTCGTCCGGATGGACCAGGTCCATCATGTTCTTGCCGACCATTTCTGCCGGCGTGTAGCCAAAGATCCGTTCGCAGGCGCCGCTGACCTTGACGCAATTGGCATTGACGTCGACGAAGCAGATGGCGTCCATCAGCAGGTCCTGGTAATCGATCGCCGCGATGTGTGCCGGGCGTTCCTTGTCGTGTTGTTCCAAACCGTTGCGCTCCGTGTGCCGGCCGCTGACAGCGGCGGTGGCCATGATCATAAAGTAATTTGCGACAACTTTGTTGCGCAAATCATCTCTCGCATGGGGTTGACGATGCTGTTGCCTTGCGCATAGCATCGGCCAGCAAGCGTGCTCTGCCAATTGCCCTGGCCTCTTATAATCGGCGCTTCCTACCGCTGAGAAACGTCCCGCCATGCCTGAAATGACCTTGAACTCCCGCTACCTCGCCACCCTCCTGGGCCTGGCCACCGGCGACGCCCTAGGCACCACCGTCGAATTCTCCCCCCGCGGCAGTTTTCCACCAGTCACCACCATGACCGGCGCCGGCCCTTTCAATCTGAAGCCCGGCCAGTGGACCGACGACACGTCCATGGCCCTGTGCCTGGCCGAAAGCCTGATCACCAAAAACGCCTTCAACCCGGCCGACCAGATGGCGCGCTACCTGAACTGGTGGCAATGGGGTTACCTGAGTTCGACCGGTACCTGCTTCGACATCGGCATGACGGTGCGCACCGCGCTCGACAAATTCGCCGACACGGGCAACCCGTACAGCGGCGACACCTCGCCGGACACGGCCGGCAACGGCTCGCTGATGCGCCTGGCGCCAGTGGTGCTGTTTGCCTATCCCGATGTGGAAGACGCGATCCGTCTGGCCGCCGACAGTTCCCGCACCACCCATGGCGCACCGGAAGCGGTGGAAAGCTGCCAGCTGTTTGCGGCCCTGCTGTGCAGCGCGCTGGCGGGCACCAGCAAGCAAGACCTGCTGGCCAGCATCAGCTACCAGCCAAGCGAGCCAAAGTTAAAGGAACTGGTCACCGGCAATTTTATCGCCAAGGAAGAAGCACAGATCCGTGGCACCGGCTACTGCGTCGACTCGCTGGAAGCATCGCTGTGGTGCTTCTTTAATACGGACAGTTTTGAAGCCGCCGTGCTGCGCGCCGCCAATCTTGGGGACGATGCCGATACCACCGCCGCGATCACCGGCCAGATCGCCGGCGCGTATTACGGCGTGGCAGCGATCCCGCCAGCCTGGCTGGCGCCGTTGGCCATGCGCGACGAGATCGAAGAGATGGCGATCAAGCTGCTGCAGCGGCCGCGCTAGTTGGATTTGCGCAGCGTAATGCGCGTCAGCTCGGACGGGCGCCCGAGGCGCAACGCTAGCCCGGGCCACAGCGCCGTGCCGTTATTGACGTAGAGCTGCATGCCGTCCACCTCGTACAGCCCGGACACGAAGCCGCCGTTGGCCAGCGCGAACAAGCGGTCCAGGCCGGCGATCAGGCCGCCGTGGGTATGGCCGGACAGTTGCAGGTCGGCGCCTAGGGCGGCGGCGTGGCGTGCGTTTCTCGGTTGATGATCCAGCAATACGACCGCCGTGTTCGTTGGCGCGCCCTTGAGCGCCTGCGCCACGTCGGGCGCGGGCAGGCCGGTGTTGGGGGCGGTGACATCGGTCACGCCGGCCAGCACCAGTTGCGCGCCGCCGCGTTCGATGACGGCGTGGCTGTTGTCGAGGGCGGTCATGCCCAGGCCGGCGAAATACTGCATCCAGGCATCGTGGCCGAAGAAATATTCGTGATTGCCGGGAATCACATACACGCCATCCCTGGCATGCAGGCCGCGCAGCGGCGCCACGTCCGCCGCGCGGTCGCGGATCGCGCCATCGATCATGTCGCCCGTGACGACGATCAGGTCGGCGTCCAGCGCGTTGCTGTTTGCGACCACCGCTCGGGTCCAGGGCGCATCGAACAGGCGGCTGATATGCATGTCGGTCAGTTGCACGATGCGGTAGCCGTCGAACTGCGGTGGCAGTTTGGCGATATGGATCTCGACATCCTTCAGCGGTGGCACGCGGATGGCCTGGTGCACGCCGATGGCGGCCAGCGCCATGGCGGCAGCCGCCAGGCCGTAGCGCAGCCTGGGCGCAATGGCCAGGCGGCGCCAGCGCACCAGGCTGGCGACGAGCATCACCAGGTCGAGCGCCAGCTGGAGCAGGGCCAGCAGCAGTATGGCGCTGAAGGCCCAGTTGAAAGCGATGACTATTTCTCTTGGGAACTCAGGTGAAAACACGCTGCCGGACGACAGGCGGCTGTACAGATGGTATTGCGAGGCGAGCAGCAGGACAAGGGCAGCGGCCAATCTGGCACGCAGGGTCCATGGCAGCGGCCACAGGAAACGCGCGATGACGAACAAACAGGGCAGGGCGAACATCAGGTGAAATCGGATCATGGAGGTGGATCTTCGTGTTGACGAAGGGCCATTTAACCACGATTGCCGCCATCAAGTGGCGCACTGGCCCTGGCGGCTGCCCGTTGCCTCATATAATAAAATCGTCAGCTTGCCTGACTAAAACATCCTCATATGCCCGCCCATGAAATCGATTTTATTTTGCACCAGTTATATCAAGGATGAACAGGCATGGCAGGAGCGTTATCAGCGCTGGCTGGATTACTACCAGGATGGTCCGATCAAGGCGGCCAAGAAGATCATGATTGACGACGGCTCGCCGCATTTGCCGCCGCCCGAGATCATCAAGACCGTGACCAATACGGCGCCGCTGTCGCTGTTCAATGACGACAAGGTGATCGTTCGCTTTGACAATAACCTGGGGCGGCAAAGCGTGTCGGCTTATCCGGGCTGGTGGCGCAGCTTCCTGCATTCGCTAACCCTGGCCAGGGAGCTGGGCGCCGACAAGATCATTCATGTCGAATCGGACGCGTATATCTTGAGCCCGCGCCTGGCCGATTTCATCAACGGCATCGAGTCCGGCTGGCATGTGATGTGGACCGAACGCTACCAGTTTCCGGAAACGGCGATCCAGGTCATTTGCAGCGATCAGTTCGATGTTTTCGAGCAATTCAAGGCGCGCCAGCCTGATTTGAATGATGGCGACCTGGCGGAAAATCTGTTGCCATTTACCTCGGTCGACCGCCGGTTCAAGGGTGAGCGCTATAGCGAAATGCGCAAGCACAGCGGCTTTTCGCGCCCGAAGAAATTCGACTGCGTTCCGCTGTTCCAGCAGCCAGTCTTCCGCGAGCCGATTCCGTTTGACGCCGATTTTGTCACGCAGGCCGTGATTTCCCAGCATATTGAATTCCGCAGGAACGGTTGATCAAGTAGTCAGGTGATCAAGACGTGGCCGGCGTCGTTCAGCAGCTGGGTGGCGGCCGGCAGGTCCTGCGTCTTGAGCAGCAGATGGTCGCCATCGTAAGTGGAGACCACGAACACGCCCAGGCCGCCCAGCGACAGCGGCCGCACCACCGACAACACGATGCCGGTGGCGCCGAAGGCAAACGGCCCCACGAAGCGCCAGCAGCTCCATCCCGTTTCCGATACCGTTCCCGGCGGTACGCGCGCCGCTGCGCAGACGATCGACAATTCATGCTGTGACCGGCTGATGCTGACAAAACCGTCGCCATCGGCCCAGGCCGGGATGGGTGACCTGGCGTCGAGGCGGCTGACGGCATACTCGCCCGCAGCCTGTTCCAGGGTGATGCTGTGCAGTTCGGTGTTCATTGTTTTCCTTAATGGATGAAAAGCGAGGCGGCGATTGCCCACATGGTGACGGCGATCAGGCCGTCGAGCACGCGCCAGGCCCGCGGATTGGCAAACACGGGCGCCAGCAGACGCGCGCCCATCGCCAGTGCGCTGAACCACAGCAGGGAGGCGGTCATGGCGCCGGCCGAGAACCAGGCGCGGCCGTGTTCGGGCTGTTGCGCGCCGATGGCGCCCAGCAGCACCACGGTATCGAGCCAGGCATGGGGATTGAGCAGGCTGAGCGCAATCGCCGCGCGCAGGGCCGGGCCAGCTTCATTGACGGCGCTGCTGGCCGCCTGCAGTGCCTGATCCTGGCCGCGCCAGGCGGACCAGGCAGCGCGGCGCCCGTATTCGAGCAGGAACAGCGCGCCGCCGATGCGGATCGCGCCCAGCAGCCATGGCGTGGAGGCAACCAGGCGGCCGACGCTGCCGGCGCCCAGGCCGATCAGCAGGATGTCGCCCACGATGCAGGCGGCGGCGCACAGCAGCACGTGCCGGCGTTGTATTCCCTGCCGCAATAAAAACGCGTTCTGCGCGCCGATGGCGATGATGAGTCCGCCACCCATGGCCATGCCCTTGAAAAAACTGCTGCTCAACATTGCTGTTCCCCTGCAAAAGGATGCCAGCATAGAAGATGACGGTAGATTAGTATAATGAATGTTATTCGTGATTGATTCGAAAAATTCATGTGGTGGTGTTGATGAGCGTGCTGGATTACCGGGGCCTGGCGGCCCTCGATGCGGTGGTGGAGCAAGGCAGTTTCGAGCGCGCCGCGGTCGCCTTGTCGATTACGCAGTCGGCCGTGTCGCACCGGCTGCGCGCGCTGGAAGAGGCGACCGGCGAGTTGCTGGTGATCCGCAGCCAGCCGCCGCAAGCGACCGCGCGCGGCCACCGCCTGATCGCCCATTACCGGCAGGTGCTGCTGCTGGAAGCGGGCTTGGACGCGGAGGCGCCCGAGCCGGCCGCCCTGCCGCAGCTGGCCATCGCCTCGAATGCCGACAGCGCCGCCACCTGGCTGCTGGAAGCGCTGGCGTCCGTGCTGGAAGAACCCGCTTGCCGCGTGGAATTGCTGCTCGACGACCAGGACCAGACCTTGCGCCTGCTGCGTGAAGGCAGGGTGGTCGGCTGCATCGCCAGCGCGCCGGACGCCGTGGCCGGCACCTCGGTGGTGGCGCTGGGCATCATGTCGTACCGCTGCGTGGCCACGCCGGCGTTTGCGCGGCGCTGGTTTCCGGAAGGATTGAACCCGCAGTCGGCCGCCAGGGCGCCGGCCGTGATCTACAACCGCAGCGACACCCTGCACGCGCGCTACCTGGCGCAGATGGGGCTGGACGAGAATGTGCCGCACAACTACTTTCCCAGTTCGGAAGGCTTCGTGGCCTTTATCCAGGCCGGTCTCGGCTACGGCATGGCGCCCCTGATCCAGGTGCGCGAGGAACTCGCTGACGGACGGCTGGTCGATCTGGCGCCGGGCACGCAGGTGGACGTGGCTCTGTACTGGCACCGCTGGAATATCCAGACGCCGCTGACCAGGACGCTCAATGACGCTATCGTGGCGACGGCCGCCAGGTGGCTGGAGCCGCATCAGGCCGGCATAGTTTGATATCCTTGACCTGACTCAAGGCGAGCAAGAGACGCCGTTTGACCCTGCGCCACGGCAGGCCTACAGTGATTGCTGTTGCCTACAGCCCGGTGCCCCATCATGGCCAAGCCCTTTCCCGTCAACCCGAAGAACCCCGAACGCATCTGCTGGGGTTGCGATAAATATTGCTCACCGGACGCCATGGCCTGCGGCAATGGCTCGGAGCGTACCCAGCATCCGATTGAACTTTTCGGCGAGGGCTGGAATGAATGGGGCCTGAGCGCGCCGGAGCAGCAGGACAAGGCCAAGAAAACGCCGTAGGCACAGGCAGTTCAGGAAGTTCCGGGCGGCCGTTACAATACATCGCCTGAACTTTCTTTCGCTACCCATGCAAACCACGCTATTGCACTGGCTGGACTCAGCCGGCCACGATTACCACTTTGCCGAACACCCTGCGGTGCACACCATCGATGAAGCGCTGTCGTGCGCGCCGGCTTTGCCAGGCCTGATGTGCAAGAACATCTTTGTGCGTGATGCCAAAGGCAAGCGGCATGTGCTGGTGATCGTGCCCTGCGATAAACGCATCGACCTGCTGGCGCTGGGACTGTTGCTGCAGACAAGCAGGCTCGGTTTTGCTTCACCTGATCGATTGCTGCGGTACTTGGGTGTGACGCCGGGTTCCGTCAGCGTGCTGGCCCTGATGCAGGACACCGGGCATGCGGTGGAGCTGGTGCTGGACCAGGCCGTATGGGATGCGCCGCAAGTGCAGGCTCATCCCTTGCGTAATACGGCCACGGTGGCGATACCGCATGCCACTTTAGTGGCTTTTCTTGCGCATACGGGCCATGTGCCGCGTGTGGTCAAGGTGCCCGCACTATCCTGATTGGACGTTGGTCAATGCCCCGCCACCGGGCTGCTGCCATTGCGGCGACCCGGCCTGAAGCCGTGCGTGCGCGCCGACCAGGTGATCGCCATGGCCAGTATCAGCAAAATGACCATGGCCCAGGGAAAGGCGCCGGCGCCCCAGGTTTCCAGCAAGGTGCCGCCAACCACGCCGGCAGCCGCAATCGCGCCATTCCAGGCCACCACATTCATCGATAGCGCCACGTCGGCGCCGCTGCCGGCCGTGTCAGCCAGGGCCGTTTGCAGCAGGGTGGCCGCGCCGCCAAAGCTCAGGCCCCAGACGGCCATGCCGAGGTAGATAACGGCGGGCAACTGCGACCCCAGGCCCAGCAGTACAGCCGTGACAGCGAACGCGGCCAGGCTGGCCAGCACGGTGGCACGCAAATGGCGCTCGACCAGCTTGCCCGTGATCCAGATGCCGGCAATCGCCGCCGCGCCAAACACCAGCAGCACCAGGTCGACCCTGGCAGCCAGGCCCGCTGGCGCAACAAACGGGGCGATATAGGTGTAGAGAATATTGTGCGCCAGCATCCAGGTGATCACCACGGCCAGTACAGGGCGCACGCCCGGCGTGGTGAAGACCCGGCGCAGCGGCATGCGTTCATGCGCCGACTGGCCCGGATAGTCGGGCACTTTCGCCAGCACCCAGGCGATCAGCACCAAGGTCAGTGCGGAAATAATCCAGAACGCCATGCGCCAGCCGACCGTCGAGCCGAGCAGGGTGCCCAGCGGTACCCCCAGCGACAGGGCGACCGGCGTGCCGACCATGGCCAATGCCAGCGCGCGGCCCTGCTGCCGTTCCGCCACCATGCGCCGCGCATAGCCGGCCAGCAAGCTCCACGCCAGGCCTGCCGCGACGCCGGCCAGGAAACGCGCCACCAGGGTCAGCCCATAATGGGAAGACAGGGCCGTGACCGAATTGAAGACAAGAAAGCCGATTATGGTCAGCAGCAGTACCTTGCGGCGCCGCCAGCCGCGCGTGGCGATGGTCAGTGGAATCGCCGCCAGCAGGGAACCCAGGGCATAGGCGGTGACCATTTGCCCGGCCATGGCCTGGCTGATGGCGAGGCCGGCGCTGATCTGCGGCAACAAGCCGGCGGGCAAGGTTTCGGTGACGATGCAGATAAAGCCCGTCATGGCCAGGGCCAGCAGGCCGGAGACGGGCAGGCGGTCGTCCAGCACGGGGCTGGCGGCGGCAGTTACGGCAGGGGAGTTCATGTGGATCCTTGATCAGGTTGGGCGCAGCGGTGCAAACACGCCGATGGCGATACATATATATCGATCGGTATAAATATAGGCGAATGCAGCTTGCGTTGTCAACGACTTCTGTATCGAGTAGTATTTATGTAGTTGAAATCAGGAGGATCAGATGGCACAAATGGGAAGGCCGCGCACGTTTGACCGGCAGGCAGCGGTCGAGCAAGCCATGTTTTTATTCTGGCAGCAGGGGTATGAATCGACTTCCTTGAGCCAGCTCAAGGCGGCCCTCGGCGGCGGCATTTCAGCGCCCAGCTTTTATGCGGCTTTCGGCTCCAAGGAAGCGCTGTTCCGCGAAGCATCGCAATGCTACCTGGACACGTATGCGCGCGTGACGCACTGCCTGTGGGATGATGCCCTGGCGCCGCGCGACGCGGTCGAGTTGGCCCTGCGCCAGTCGGCGCGGACGCAGTCCGACGCGGGGCATCCGCCCGGCTGCATGGTGGCGCTGGGCTGCATGAGCGCGCCGACGGCGGAACATGCGTCCGTGGCCGCGCCATTGACCGCCTCGCGCGCGCGCACCCGCGCCGGCTTCGTGCGCTGCGTCGAGCGTGGCGTGGCGCAAGGGCAGTTGCCTGCCGATACCGACGCCAGCGCACTGGGCGCCGTCTTCGACGGTTTTTTGTCGGGCGTCTCCATCATGGCGCGCGATGGCGTCGGCCATGGGGTGTTTGACGCGGCCATCAGCCAGCTGATGCGGGTGTGGGATGCGCAGCGATCCGGCTGATTACGGCTTGAAGAAAAATTCCAGTACTTCATCGCCATGCGCATCCGTCTCGCCGGTCGAGGTCCAGCCCAGGTGGCGGTAAAAGCCGTACGAGCGTGAAGCGGGATCGCTGGAGCAGCCGAGAAACAGCCGCTGATGTCCATGCGCGCGCAAGTCGGCCATGACCAGTTCCAGCAAGGTCTTGCCGGCACCCATGCCTTCCACTTCCGGCAGCAAGGCCAGCACGATGATTTCGCCCGTGTCCAGATCACCAAAACAATAGCCGGCCAGCACGCCATTCGCGTGGCAGGCATGGCCAGGCAGCTTGCCGGAACGCATCAGCTCGGCCCAGGACTCTGCCGTAATGCCGAACTCGGCCAGGCGTTCGGCTGACACGGCGTTTTGCCGGGTCTGGCCGCGCACGGTGATAAAGGCGGCGGCGTCTTGCGCCAGGGCCGCTTGAAAGACCAGGGTGGGGAATGGTGTCGGTGTCGTCATGGGGTCTCTTGCTTGTTATGCGCGCAACTGTACCCGTCTTCAACTGAACACTCAAGCCTTGCGCCTGCGTCTTAGAATGGTCGCCATCCATCAAACGCCACCAGACAAGGAGCTTGCATGACCCTATCCGCAGAATCCCTCAACGAAGCCGGTATCGACGCCTATAACGACGACAACTACGCCGAGGCGTACAAGCAGTTTCATGCGTCGGCCAGCACCGGCGATGCGGCCGGCAAGCATTTCCTGGCCAGCCTGTACTACCAGGGCCAGGGCGTGACGCAGGATCTGGCCAAGGCGGTGGCGCTGTTTACGGAAGCGGGCGAGGCCGGCTATCCGCCATCGCTGGCCAACCTGGCGCTGATGTATGCCAGTGGCGATGGCGTGCAGCAAGACGTGCAGCAGGCGCTGGTGTTTGGACGCCAGGCGGCCGAGGCCGGCGATGGGCAGTCGCAATTCAACCTGGCCCAGGCGTATCGGCGCGGCGTCGATATCGCCCAGGATTTCGAGCAGGCCGCCTACTGGTACAAGACGGCGGCCCAGGCCGGTTCCTTGTCGGCGCAGAATGAGTATGGCTTGCTGTATGCGCAAGGCCAGGGCGTGGAACTCGATTACGTGGAAGCCTATGCCTGGATCGCCATGCCGGCCGCAGCGGGCGACGAGCAGGCGATCAAGAACCGCGACCAGTTGCTGGAAATCCTCACCCCGGCGCAGCTGGAAGAAGCCAGGGCGCTGGCGGCCGAATATGCCGGCCTGTATGGCAGCGATCCCTACTGATCATTGATCAGTCTGGCTTGCGCGCGTCGACCTTGCTCAGCACGCCAGTAGCATCGAGCGCATAGCTGTCGAAATCATTCGCCAAAAACAAGGTGCCCGCATAGTCCAGGCGCGCTTCCGCTTCCAGCTCGGCCATGCCGTCGCGATGGTGGTAGCGCGCGCTGAAGTGCGTCAAGATCAAATTCGGCATGCCGCAGCTGGCGGCAAATCGGGCCACCCGCTGCACCGAACTATGGGTCGGCCCCGGCCCCGCCTTTTGCAGCATCGCTTCCGTGTAGGTGGCCTCATGCACCAGCAGTTGCGCACCCTGGCAAGCCTCCTGCAGCAGGGCTGGCGTGTCGTTGTCGCCGCCCACCACGATGGCGGCCCGGTCTGTTTTCGTGATACGGAAGTCGGCGCTGCGCAGCTGCCGGCCGTCGTCGAGCAGCACATCCTGGCCTGTTTGCAACTGCCCCCAGACGGGGCCGGACGGCACGCCCTGGGCCAGCAGCGCCGCCTTGTCGAGTTTCCATTTATGCGTTTCC
Source organism: Janthinobacterium sp. PSPC3-1 (assembly GCF_049896105.1). Classification (NCBI taxonomy): domain Bacteria; kingdom Pseudomonadati; phylum Pseudomonadota; class Betaproteobacteria; order Burkholderiales; family Oxalobacteraceae; genus Janthinobacterium; species Janthinobacterium sp. PSPC3-1. Next base: position 22,969 of record NZ_JAFCTQ010000023.1, read on the forward strand.
AGCGCAAAACGAAAACCCACGCTGGCCGCGCGGTGCGACAGCGGGTGCTGGGTAATCGTCAGCCCCGCTTCCTGGTGGACGACGTGCGCGCTGTTGACGTCGATATGGATCAGCGGATAGGTCAGGAACAGTTCCGTATGCAGCAAGGTGGCGTCCAGCCAGGCGCGGATGGCCGGTGGCGCGATAATGAGCAGGGGCCGCTTGCGCCCCGTCATCGAGGCGCTGGCCAGCAGGCCCGGCAAGCCATAGCTGTGGTCGCCATGCACATGGGTGATGCAGATGCCGGCCAGGTCATGCACCGACAAAGGAAGGCGTTGCAAACGGTGCTGGGTGGCTTCGCCGCAATCGACCATCCACCAGTCGCGTCCCAGGGTGGTTTGCACGGCCAGCGAAGTGACGTTGCGGTAGCGGGTGGGCACGCCGGACGAGGTGCCGAGAAAAGTCAGTTTGAACATGGCGCAATTATGCTTCACGGAAAGTGATTTGTGCGTGATTACAACGAAACGTAACCGGACGTGCAATTTGCAATACGAAATGTACAATGAATGAATACAACAGACGGCGCCCGAGCACCGCGTTTGATTTACCTGTGTTTGTCTTCATTCACCCCCCCAAGGAGTACAACATGCACACACCAACCAAGAAAATCCTGACCGTGCTGGCGCTGACCGCGCTGGTGGTGGCCACGGCCGCAGGGTTCGGCAGCCTGTAAGCAGGCACCATCGTTTCATCCGGACCCGGGCCGCCACAGGCCCGGGTTCTTGTCTGCAACAGCAATTACCGCCGCAGATAGGCGCTGCATTCTCCGTGGCAAGCTCCCGCACGCGTTAGAATCACGCTTTCCCTTTTATTTCCCCATCCACATGCAGCAAAGCCGCCAACTGTTTTTCCGCCTGGCCAGCCAATTTCGCCGTTATGGCGCGATCGTCGCCTTCACCCTGCTGGCCGTGGGTGTGGCCTCGGCCACCGATGTGCTGCTGATACGCCAGTTGCAGAATGTGGTCGACGCCATGCGCGCCACGGCCAGCGAGCACGTGGCGCCGGCCACCACCGGCATCATGGGCCTGCTGCAGGGCTGGGTCGACCGTTTCCTGCCGGCGCAGGCGGGGCAGGTCGACCTGTGGGTGATCCCGGCCACCATCCTGGGCCTGGCGGTGATGCGCATGGTGTCGAGCTTTGCCGGCGACTACGGTTCCGTCTGGCTGTCGAGCCGGGTGCAGGCCGATTTGCGCGAGCAGATGTTCGCCACCATCATGCGCCTGCCCAGCCGTTTCTTTGACACCACCACCACCAGCCTGACGCAGTCGCGCGTGGCGTTCGACGCCAGCCAGGTGTCGCAGGCGGGTCTGAACGTGCTCAACGTGGCGGTGCGCGATTCGGTGGCCACCATCGGCTACCTGGTGTTGCTGTTCAGCATAGACGTCAAGCTGGCGCTGTTCTGCATGGCCACCATGCCCATCATCGCCGTCATCGTGACCCTGGCCGGGCGCCGCATGCGCCACCTGAGCAAGAGTTCGCAGCAGGCGGTGGGCGAGCTGACTTCGGTGCTGGACGAGAGCATCGGCGGCCAGCGCGTGGTCAAAATTTTTGGCGGACAGGATTACGAGCAGGCGCGCTTTGCCGACGTGGTCAAGCGCAACCGCCAGCTGGCCGTCAAGCATGCGGCCACCTCGGCCATGAACTCCGGCATCATCATGATGCTGGTGGGTATTACCTTGTCGTCGGTAATCTATTTTGCGTTGCTGCGCGCGCAGAGCGGCGCCATCACGCCGGGCGCCTTTGTTGCCTTCATGGGCGCCCTGATGGCGATGCAGTCGCCGATCAAGAACCTGACCAAGATCAATGAACCGCTGCAGCGGGGCCTGGCCGCGGCCGAGTCCGTATTCGGCCTGATCGACACGGAGCTGGAGCCCGATCCGGGCCAGGCCGCACCGGTGGCGGTGCAGGGCAATCTGTCGCTGCAGAACGTACACTTCCGCTACAACACGGACGACCCCGATGCGCCGACCGCATTGAAGCATGTTTCGCTCGATATCAGGGCCGGTGAAACGGTGGCGCTGGTGGGCGGCTCGGGTGGCGGCAAGACCACCTTGCTGGGCCTGCTGCCGCGCTTCTATGACGTCAGCGGCGGCCAGATCCTGCTCGACGGCGTCGATCTGCGCGATTACCAGCTGCTGGCCCTGCGCCAGCAGTTTGCCCTGGTCAGCCAGGACGTGATCCTGTTCAACGACACGGTGGCGGCCAATATCGCCTATGGCGACCCGGCGCCCGACCAGGCGCGCATCGAGGCGGCCGCGCGCGCCGCCTATGCGCACGACTTCATCATGCAGATGCCGCAGGGTTATGCGACGCCGGCCGGCCAGAACGGTTCGCGCTTTTCCGGCGGCCAGCGCCAGCGCCTGGCGATCGCGCGCGCGCTGTACAAGGACGCGCCGATCCTGCTGCTGGACGAAGCGACCAGCGCGCTGGACACGGAATCGGAACGGCAGGTGCAGGCCGCGCTCGAAGTGCTGATGCGCAACCGCACCACCATCGTCATCGCCCACCGGCTGTCGACGATCGAAAGCGCCGACCGCATTGTCGTGATGCAGGGCGGGCAACTGGTCGAGTCCGGCAGCCATGCGGCCCTGCTGGCCAGCGGCGGCGCCTATGCGCGCTTGCACGCGAGCCAGTTGTCGTCGGTCAAAGCAGCCGTCAGCTAAGTTTTCTTTCTGGCGTCGGCATTCACCGTCGGCGCCACCTGCCATCTCCTCGTGCCGCAGCCCTGCGGCGCGGGCATCATCGTGTCGGCCTGTTCTGCCATCCGCGTCGTCGGATATTCTTTTGCTCCCGCGCTTCATCGTCCCGCATGCCTTCTGCCATGACAGGGAAACTTCCTGGTTTTCCGTCCGCCGCGATCCGCATCATCTTCCTACATTAAATTCACTCATTGAATTCTATTCAATAGTAACAAGTTCGATTGAATTATCAAGGTAATAAAATTTATTTCATTCTTAAAAAATAATTTATTGTCAATAATTATTAATTGGCGTTTAAGTATATTTCCATTGATTTGAAATTGAGCTACAATGATTCCGCATGGAAACACGAGTTCTGATTATCTTCAATGGTGGGATTTTTTCTGCCGATTGTCGGTGATGATTTATCGCCGCAATCGAGGGTTGGTCACTTGATTGTTTTTCAAAAAATGTCGTGCTATCGCTGATGAGTTACCTGTCAAGCCAGTATTCATGCGGGGCCGCGGTTGTATTGCCGGGGCCAAGAAAAATCCATCCCGTCTTTTTACTTGAAATGAAATCTACAATCATGAATCTGATTTTCTCATCGTCAAAACTCAACGCTGCGATGGTATGCGCCCTCGCACTCCTGTCGGCGAATGCGTCCGCGCAGGAATCGGCATATGCCGACCTGAATTCATGCGTACAGTCGGAGCAATTGACGGCAACGGCCAAGGGCGCCGCAGTCGGTGCGCTGGCAGGTTTGGGGGCCTCCTTCCTTGGCGGCATGAAGAAAAAAGACGCAATCAAGGCCACGGCACTCGGTGCGGTCGCCGGCGGCGGCATCGGTTTCGTCAAAGCTTATTACGAGGCTACCAATATCTGCTACAAGAAGAATCCGAGCTGGGTTCCTGCTTCCAATATCACCCGCTCCGCCACGCTGGCGCAGGCAAAGAAAGACGCCAAATACAAGCCGAGCCAGGGCATCGTGACCGGCATCGTCAAGATCGACATGCCCGAGTCGGTCAAAAGCGGCACCGCGAGTATTCCCATGAATACGGTGTTTAATGTGTTGACGCCGGATGATGCTGAAATGCAGGTAGAAATCGTACGGAAAGTCTACGTTATCGAAGATGGTAAGGAAGAACTCATGCCATTTACTGCCGGCAGTCCGTCGGAAACCAAGACGTTTGAACCGGCGCAGCATACCGACACGGTGAATTATGAATTGAGCTCGAATTTCAAGCCTGGCATGCAGCTGCGCTACGAAATTCAGATCAAAACCGCAACCACTGCGGTGGTGGCTGCAACCAAAACCGTCTCAATTATCTGAAAAAAACTCGATGTTATCGGTGGCGCCCGGAACCGTAAATGACGCGGTGGCCGGTGTGCCATGTTCATTTCTCTCTTCAAGTCACTTTCATGATGAAATCGATCTGGCGCGGCCTGATGGTCCTCGCGGTGTTGTTGCTCAGCGGTTGTGCCGCCAATCAATTGCCGGGCTATCAGCATGTTTATTATTCATACGATATTCCGCCCGAATTGCTGCAGAAAATTGCGGTCAAATTCAAGCAGCATGGATTGACGCAAGCGTCGGTGGTGCGCGATGGCGTTGGCCGGGTACGCTTGGCTGGCAATTACGACGATGAACAGCAAGTCGAGCGGGCGTTCATCATTGCCCAATCCATCGTCGGCTTGAAATCGACCTCGCCGATCTATCCGGAAAATATCAAGGTCAAGCGCTGGGAAATCGACGCGCGGCAGGCCAGCGACGATTTCTTCAAGCAACGTAGTGCACGCAAGCTGGCGGTGCTGACGGTGCCGCAGAAGCGTGCACTGGTGGTCGGCATCAATACTTTCCGCGACAGCGCCAGCCTGAAGCCGATTCAGGGCGAAGATGATGCGAAAGTCGTTGCCGAGCGCCTGCGCCGCGCCGGGTACCAGGTAACGTCGTTGTTCGGCGAGCAAGCCACCAAGGCCAATATCGAATCGAAGATCGCCGAAGTGGGCGATAGCCTGCGCGCCAATGACAGCCTGTTCATCTATGTATCGAGCCACGGCACGCCGCCCGTTCCGTCGCCGGCCGGTATCGATCAGCGACGCATGTCCATTATTGCCGTCGATTCAGGCAGTGTCGATGGCCGCAAGCGTGGAAAGACGGATTACTTGCTGCATCTGCAGGAAACCTCGGTGTCCGACACCCTGGTACAGCAACTGGCACAAAAGTCCAGCCGCGAAACGCGCGTCTTCATCGACACCTGTTACAGCGGCGAGATGCTGAACGACATCAAGGATGAATCGACCGCCTTCATTCTGAAAGCCAACAATGGCCGACCCGAAAGCGAAGGCATTTCGATGGCAGCCTGGAGTGGTGAAAAATTTACCTCCAAGGCAATTGTCTTCAGCCCCGAGGAAGTGGCCGCCAGCGACAAGGCGAAACGCCAGGGCGTGCCGCAGAAACTCGACCGCAGCCGCAGCGGCTATACCGTGATCACCGCTACCAGCGAAGGGCAGGAGGCACTGGGGCCGAAACATGATGTCGGCGTGTTCGACAGCCCGGTCGCGCCTTCTCAAAAACTCAGGGGATCGTTCTTCACGCAGGCTTTCTTTGCTTATCTGGAACAAAGCCAAGGCGAGATCGAGCCGGCTTTCGAGCGGGCCCGCGAGTTTACCTCCGCCAAGGCCACTGTGCTTACTGATGGCGAAAAACAGCAGGTGCCACGCAAGTACAGCACCTTCCCCGTCAAGCAGGACAATTTGTATCTGTGAACCCCAGCGGTCCGCCTGGAGCGGCCCGCCCATCCCTGGAAAGCAAATCATGCAAAGAACCATCATTGCACTCTCCCTCGCGCTGTTGATGAGCGGTGTTTCGGCCCAGGAGGGCTATAGCGCCAAGTCGCTGTTTTTCGCCGAAGACGGCGCCGTCTCGACGGCCAATACGGGCACGCCGGCCCCGGTCCCGGCGCCGGCTGCGGTCCCGGCACCGGCCGAACCGGTGCAGACGGCAAAGAAGAAAGCCGCCGTCAAGAAGACTGTGGTTGCCTCGGCAGCGAAAGCCAAACCTGCGGCGCAGATCGGCACCAGTTACTTTATCCGTATCAAGAATATCGACGGTACGACGCGCGATGTGCTGGCCAGCCGCAAATTTTCGACCGGAGATAAATTCCAGTTGGGCGTCAAGGTCAATCGTCCGTCCTACGTCTATGTGTTGAACCAGGCGCCGGATGGCAAGGTGACGCAGATTTATCCGCAGCCAGGCAAGGATAATTTCATCGACGCCATGGGCACGGTGTTCTTGCCAGCGCGCGGCGCCTTTGAATTCGAAGGGCCGCCGGGCACCGAGCAATTGCTGGTGTATCTGTCGGCCAAGCCGCTCGAGGTTGCTGCCACGGCGAAGATCGACGGCATGCAGCCCGACCTGGTGGCCAGCAGCGGCGGCGTGAGCAATCCTTCCGGCCCTGCCTGCCCGCAGCCTGCCGTTACCGCCACCGAATGGAAAACCGTCGATGAGTCGCAGCCGCGTCTGGCCGATGCCGGCTACAGCGCCAAGAGCATCGTGTTTGCCCAGGACAGCGAGTGCGCCGCAGTGCCGGCAAGCGGCCAGGGCTATGCTTCGAAAGCGATCGTCTTCAGCGAAGATGTCCAACCCGATACCGGTGGCCATGTGGCGGCCTATATCGTGAAGAACCTGACCAGCAAGGAAGACGGGCTGTACTTGAAGCTTCAGCTGTCGCATCAATAACTTCGATTACCTATTCCATAGAATCCCATGTCAAATAATCATCTGATCGTCGGTCTCGGCGGTACGGGCGGCAAGATCATTCGCCAGATCAAGAAAACCATCGAACGCAACAAGGACGCCGATGGCGTCAGCGTGTCCGATGCGCGTTTCGATTTTCTTTATATCGACACCTCCAGCGACGAGCTAGACAAGCGCGATGAGTGGAAGGTGCTGGGCAAGGATATCGAACTCGATCGCGGCCAGGTGGCCATCAATACCGCCAGCAATATCCGCCCGGTGCTCGACGATCCCGGTTCGTTCCCCGGCATGAAAGGCTGGATCGAGCCGCGTGCGATCTTCGATTTCGTCAAGCCCGGTATCGCCGGTGCGGCGCAGCGGCGCAAGCTGGGACGCATGGTCTTCGCGCAAAATGCACCGAAGTTCGTCAAGGCGATCGAGGAGCGTGTGCATGACCTGCAAGCGCAGGGCAAGACCGGCGTCACCATCCACGTCGTCTGCGGCCTGGCTGGCGGCACCGGCAGTGGCTCCGTCGTCGATGCGGTAGCACAGATCAGACACCAGTTGCCGGAGCACGATAAATATCGCATCCTGATTTACGCTTTCCTGCCCGAGAAAAATTCGAAGCGCGTCAAGGATGTGGCTGGGTTCTCCAACTATTATGCCAACGGCTATGCCGCGCTGGCCGAACTCAACGCCATGGCGGTCGGCAAGTATCATCCGATCAATCTGCTCGATGGCGTGCCGATGGCGCACGATGTGTATTTCAATGGCTGCTACCTGATCAACAATGTCAACGAACATGGTATCCAGTTCGAGGTGGAGTCCGAGCTGCCGACCATCGTGGCCGAATTCATTTACCAGAAGACCCTGAACAAGGCCTGGGAAGGCCTGAACCGTGCCGAGAAGGGCGAAAACGACATCATCAATTTCGAGACCGAGGAGGACGTCGGCAAGGCGCGCGCCAAGCTGTTCCTGTCGTTCGGCATCAAGCGGGTGGTCGTGCCGGAGCAGGAAATCAAGGAATTTCTCGCCTACGGTTTTGCCGAGCAGGCCAGCCGCCAACTGATGTTCAACAATTTCCGCCAGGGCGAGGGCTATGCCGATGAAGCGGTGGAAAAGGACTGGGGTTCCGAGGTACGCAAGCCCGAAGTGCTGCAAAGCCTGCTGTTGACCGATGCGCATCTGACGCTCGACACCGGCATACTGGACGACGATATCAAGAACAGCAACTGGAAACCGCCGCAGGAATACTGGAAGCAGATCGTCAGTCGCCTGGCGCCTGAAATCAAGGCCGACAAAGTGATCGAAGAGACCGGCTGGATCGATGCGCTCAACACGCGCCTGGCCAAGGTATTCGATGATACCTATCGAACCATGGGCGGGGTACGCAAGTTTTATGAAGTGAAAGGCAATGCACGTCTGGACATGGCACGCCATATCGGCCGGCATATCGAAAAAGAATTGTTCGGGCGGTGGAAATCCGGTACTGCTTCCCTGTTGCAGTTGCGCCATTACACGGATGCACTGGTGCTGGCGCTGGACGAAAAGCAGGACCTCTTCCTGGAACGCATTGCCAAGATGCCAAGCGTCATGCAGGGCATTCAGCAGCGCAATACGGAGCTGTCGGTGCAGTTTAACAAAGTCGGCTTTTTGGGCAAGCACCTGACGGACAAGCGAGGAGGGCTGTTTGCCGATATCGCTACCCAGCATCAGGACCTGTACATTGCCCGCACCGCGCTCGAAGGCATGCGTTTTGCCACGAGCTTGCTGCCTTTCGTGAAAGAGCAGTTGCTGACCTTGCGCGGCAAGATTGACGAACTGCACCAGAACCTGGCGGTGGCCACCGATCAGTTCAACCAGGAACGGGCGGCGCGCCTGGGCGCGGCCGATGCCGCGTATCAGAAACGCATCTTTGACATGGGCGCGATCAGCGCCATTCTGAAGGCGATGATCAGCGATGAAATCAGCCAGGCCGCGCGCACGCAGCGCGTACGCCAGTCCCTGATCAACCTGGCCGGTGTCGAGGTCGATTCTTTCGAGAAACTCAATCGCCATATTTCGCTGGGCAGCATCATTTCCACGCTGTCGCAGGAGTCGGCGCGCATCGTGGAACTGGCGCACGGCGAGATCGCCAAGAACCTGCCACCTGTGTTGCATGTCAATATCGTCGAGCGCCTGCAGAAGCAGTATGACGCCAATAAGAGTGGCCTCAAGCAATTCGTCCAAAGTCTGTACGATGAAGCTGGCAGTACGCTGGTCTTCAACAAGACCGAAGTCGACCGCACGGTTGGCGGTGCCAGTCCCGGCGTGTATGAAACCGTGGGGGTCTTCCTGCCTGCGTGCGAACACCAGAAAGCATTCCGGGCGGACCTGGAAAGCGAGTTCAGGTCGCAGCGCGACTCCGCCTCGGCGACTACCATCAGCGTAGGCCAGATGCCGAACCAGATCGTGATCATGAAGGTCACCGCACTGATGCCGCTCCGCTACACGGAATCGCTGACTTATCTCAAGCGTCATTACGATGGTCTGATGGCTGATCATAACGAATCGTATCTGTTGCATGGCGAAGGCGATGGCAAGAAGCTGCCACCGCTGTTTGCACGTACGGCAACGGAAACCCAGGCGCGCGGCATGCGCAAGCCGACCTTGCTGCTGGCGAACTTGCTGCAGATGATCAAACAGCGCACGAATCGCCAGTCCGGCTTGCCCGAGTGGGTGTTCATTGCAATGGAGGATGGCATGCCATCGTCCAAGGTCCTGTCCGGCAAGAGCTTGCAGGATGTGCTGGAAACCGAGCATCCGATCGACCTGCAGAAAGCCATCGAAAAGGAAGTGGCGCGCAAGATCGACGCGGAATACCAGCATATCGACCAGAAGACGTCGCTGTTCAGGCAATACACCGAGCTGGCAAACCAGTGTTTCGAGGCGGCCGGCCAGGATGACCAGGATCCGCAGTTCCTGGCACTGCGTTCGCTGCGCGATCCACTGCGCACGCTGATACGCATGCCGTAAGCGAACCGGGTAACGATCAATCATGGTGCGCCAGCGTGATGCTGGCGTACCGGTCCCACAACAATAAAAGGTAAGAAAATGGCAAAATACAAATGCCCGACGCTCGGTGATTGCGACAAGGCCAATTCTGGAGAGGTGTTCGAGCGCTCGCCCGGTGATGATTTGAAATGCCCGCAATGCGCAACGCTGCTGGAATTGCAGGCTGGCACTTCGGGTGGCTCTGGTGGCGGCAATAAAAAAGTGCTGGTAGCGGCCATCGCCGGCGTGCTGGTGCTGGGAGCCGGTGCCGGTGGTTACTGGTACCTGACGCGTCCCATCGCTGCGGCAACAGTGATTGCCGAAGCGGCCCCCGCGCTCATCGAGGCTGCGCAAACGGTGGTCGAACAGGGCAAGAGCGCTGTGCTGGCGCCCGATGACCAGAAAACCAAGGCTTTGCGTATCGAAGGCGACCAGAAGCTGGCCAGTGGTGATGCGGCGGGTGCCGAGGCGGCCAGCAGCAAGGCCGCAGCCAATGAAATGCTGAAAGCGGCGATTTCGAAAATGGCGCAAGGCAAGCTGGATGAGGCCGAAAAAGAGCTCGGTGAGGCGCGCTTGCGCGATCAGAAAAATGTACTGGTGTCCTACAACATGGCGATACTGCGCCTGAAGCAGAACCGCACGGAGGACGCGCTGGCTGAGTTCGAACGCAGCTTCAACGATGGCTTCAGCTATTTTGACCAAATGGCGCAAGACCGCGATCTGGATACGCTGCGCAAGGACAAGCGCTTCCAAGAGCTGTTGAGCCGCTATCCGGTGCAAAAATCCTGATCGTCTGATTCCTGATGTGTCTGCCAATGCCGTTGGCTGCCGCCATGCCGATACAGGTATCATGTCGGCGTGCGGCGATCAGGGCCGGCACACTATCAGGAGATGGCTGTGACGCAAGACAATACATCCGCGCAAGCGGTGGCTGGAGTGGATGACGCGGACAAGGCGCGCAGCCTGGCGCTGCAAAGCCTGCGCGTGGTGATGCGCGCGGCGCAGCGCCATTCGATGCAGATCGAAAAGCAATGTGGCGTGTCGGGCGCGCAATTGTGGGTAATGCAGGAAGTGTACGACCAGCCAGGCCTGCGCATCGGCGAACTGGCGGTGAAAATGTCGATCCACCAGACCACGGCCAGCAACCTGGTCGATGCGCTGGTGAAAAAAACGCATCTGCGCAAGGCGCGCGACCAGCCCGATCAACGGGTGGTCACCCTGCACCTGACCGACACCGGCCAGGCCGTGATCGCGGGCGCGCCACAGCCGGCGCGCGGCTTGCTGCCCAGTGCGCTGGGCCGGCTCGATGCGGCTAGCCTGGCGCAGTTGAACAGCGGGCTGGCGGCCCTGCTGGCGGTGGTGGCGCCCGACGACCGCCAGGCGGGACTGCAGCCGCTGGCGTTTACGATGTAGCTGGCGCGGCTGCAGCAGGCTGGGCGGTCCTGGGCAGGCGCTGCAGCTGCAATTGCGCCAGCGCCCCGTACAGTGGTTCGCTCAGCACGCGCGAGACGGTGCTGGCGACCACCGCGCAGGCCATCAGGCTGAGCACCATGCCGTGGCCGTCGACCATTTCCATCACAATAATGAATGCCGTCAGCGGCGCTTGGGTGGCGGCCGCCAGGAAGCCCACCATGCCCAGCGCGATCAGGGCCGGCGCGTGCGGGTAGTGCAGCAGCAGCGCGATATCGTGGCCGATGCCGGCGCCGATCGCCAGCGACGGGGCAAAAATGCCGGCCGGTACGCCCGACCACACCGTCAGCCAGGTCGCCACGTATTTGAAGGCGACAAAGGCGGCCGGCACGTCGGCGGCGCCGTCAAGCATGGCGCGCGTGGCCACGGTGCCGCTGCCGAAGGTGGCGCCATGGCTGGCGACGCCGATCACCGCCACCAGCAAGCCGCAGGCGGCGGCGAACAGCACCGGCCGGTCCTTGCGCCAGGCCGATAATCTGCCCAATGGATTGCCGCGCGTGGAAGCGAGCAGCAGCCGGGCGAACAGGCCGCCGGCCACGCCTGCCACCAACGTCACCAGCAAGCCGGGCAAGGCCAGCGCCAGGCCGATCGGACCCGGGTGGATCACGCCGAAGTGGGTGGCGTTGCCGTGGATGGAGACGGCCATCATGCCGGCCAGCACGATGCCGGCGACGATCAGGCCGCTGTTGCGCTGTTCCGGCGAGCGCGACAATTCTTCGATGGCGAACATCACGCCGGCCAGCGGCGTATTGAAGGCGGCGGCGATGCCGGCCGCGCCGCCGGCCACCAGCAGGGAGTGCGGCGACACCAGCGACTGCTGCGGCAGCCAGCGGCGCGCGGCCAGCATCACGCCTGCGGCGATCTGCACCGATGGCCCCTCGCGGCCCAGCGAGAGTCCGCCGAGCAGGCCACCCGCCGTCAGCGCGATCTTGGCGGCCGACAGTTTCAAGGAAACATACAGCGAACGCTGTCCGGCACCCACCGACGGGTCCAGCGCCGCCATCACCTGCGGAATGCCGGAGCCGGCCGCGCCGATGGCGTAGCGCCGCGTCAGCCACACCAGCACGGCGGCGCACAGCGGCGTCCACAGCAGGGTGAACCACCAGGCCTTGGCATTAAAAAAGCGAAACAGCTCGAGCGCTTCTTCCGCCAGCCAGGTAAAACCGACCACCACCAGGCCGGCAATCGCCGCCATGCCGACCACCACCGCGCGCGACCACCACAGGCGCGGGTCGGCAAATTCATGCTTGAAGGCAGAAGGAATATCGTGCAAGTGCTTCATGGTGGCAAATCCGGGAGGGGTGGCGCGTGGCGTCGGGAGACTTGCCATTGTACCGATATATTTGGTCGAATGTATTTGCCTGGCGTATTTCGTGGCGTACTTGAAACAACTCAGACGAACAGGTCGCGCCGCGCGCTCTGGCTGATTGCCAGCGTGGCCGGGTGGCTCAGGCGGCGCTCGGTGGTGATCGCATACACCTGCTCGACCAGGCTGTCGACCCGGCCCAGCGCCACCACATTGTATTGCTCGCAGACCTGGTGGGCGATCACGGTGGGGGCGAAGAACAGGCCGGCGCCGGACTGACCGAAGGCGTTCATCATGGCGCTGTCGTCGAATTCGCCGACGATGCGCGGATGCAGATTGTTTTCGCTGAGCCACTGCAGCAGGCGCGCATAGATGGCGAAGTCCTCGCCCGGCAGCAGCAGCGGCGCGCGGTGCAGGCAGCGCGGAAAATCGCCGGAGAGGGTGGCGGCCAGGGCCTTGGTGCCGAGCAGGGTCATGCCGCTTTCGCCGAGCAGGTGGTTAAAGCCGCGCACGCTCAAGTGGGCCGGCATCGGGCGGTCGGCGATGATCAGGTCGAGCCGGTGCACGGCCAGGTCCGCCAGCAGGCTGGCCAGCCTGCCTTCGCGGCAGATGATGCGCAGCGGTTCGGCCAGGCCCAGCGCCGGCTCCACCAGCCGGCAGGCGATCAGTTTCGACACCGAATCGGCGCAGCCGACGCGAAAGGTGGTGGTCGTGGTGCGCGACTGGTCGCGCACGATTTCCAGCAATTCGTCGCCGGTGCTGAAGATCTCTTCGGCATGACTCAATATGCGCCGGCCCGTGTCGGTCAGCTCCAGGCTGCGCCCGGCGCGGCGGAACAGTTCCACGCCCAGGGTATCGGCAAACTCGCTGAGCTGGCCCGAGATCGATTGCGGCGTCAGGTGCAGCTGCTCGGCCGCGCGCGCGATGCTGCCGGTTTTCGCGACCATCCAGAAATACCGCAGGTGTTTGAAGTTCAATGTAGACATGGTTGGCTTGCCGAATCTCTATAGATCGGTTTTTTCGATGTATCGTTCAATTATATTCGATTTGTTCGATGTTGTTATTCGCCCTATGATGGCTGCTCATGCATGGATGCTCATGCGTTTCATATATTTATCTGAGGAGAAACATCATGTGTTTCAGTATTCATCAATTTGACCAGGGAGGCTACCGATGAACGGTTTGGAAAGCATTGCGTCCGTGCCCATGTGGGCCGGTTTTATCGCCTTCGTGCTGTTGATGCTGGCGCTCGATCTGTTTGTCTTCGGCGGCAACAAGGCACACAAGGTGAGCGTCAAGGAAGCGGCGATCTGGTCGCTGGTCTGGGTCAGCATGGCGATGATCTTCAACGGCGGCTTGTGGTGGTACCTGAACGGTACTGTCGGCGCCGAGGTCGCCAACCAGAAGGCGCTGGAGTTCTTCTCCGGCTACCTGATTGAAAAGGCCCTGTCGGTCGATAACGTGTTCGTGTTCCTGCTGATCTTCAGCGCCTTCCAGGTGCCGATCCAGTACCAGCGCCGGGTGTTGATCTACGGCGTGCTGGGCGCGATCGTGATGCGGGCGGTAATGATTTTGGCGGGTGCTTGGGTGGTCAGCGAATTCAGCTGGGTACTGTACCTGTTCGGCGCCTTCCTGTTGATTACCGGTGTGCGCATGCTGGTGGCGGCCGATTCCGAGCCGGACGTGGCGAACAACCCGGTGCTGCGTTTTGCCCGCCGCCACTTGCGGGTGGCTGACGGTGACCATGGCGAGAAGTTCATGGTGGTCAAGGGTGGTTTGCGTTATGTCACGCCGCTGTTCCTGGTGCTGATCCTGATCGAGGTGACGGACCTGATTTTCGCGGTCGATTCGATCCCGGCGATTTTCGCCATCACGACCGACCCGTTCATCGTGTTCACCTCGAACCTGTTTGCGATCCTGGGACTGCGGGCCTTGTACTTCCTGCTGGTGGACGTGGCTGACCGTTTCCACCTGCTCAAGTTTGGCCTGGCGATGGTGCTGGTGTTTATCGGCGCGAAAATGCTGATCATGCCGTGGTACCACGTGCCGGTCGAAGCGTCCTTGGTGGTGGTGGCCGTGCTGATCGCCTCGAGTTGCCTGGCCAGCGTGTTTATCGCCAAGAAAGAAGACAAGTAATCCGTAGTAGAGCGCCCGCCACGGCGGGCGCATTCACCCAATAACTCATGAATGGAATCAAGAATGCGTAGCTACTCAAAAAACAGTCCCCAGGCGGCCGGCCGTATCCTGGCCCTGATGATGATCGTCGACGGCAACCTGGCCAGTGCCGAACTGCAAGCGCTGGACCGCAGCAAGATCCTCGATCATATCGATCTGGACCCCGCCGACTTCCAGCGCCTGCTGCAAGACCTGTGCGACGACATGCTGACCTCGACCCTGCACGGCTCGGTACAACTGAGCAATACGGTGATCGACAGCCTGCTGGAAGAAATTACCGATCCGGACCTGCGCCGCAAGCTGCTGCAAACCATGTGGAAGATCGCCGACGCCGACGACTGGCTGGCCGATGGCGAAGCGGTATTGCTGGCGCGTGCCGGTACGGCATGGTCGTCGGAAACCAATTTCCGTGAACACGCAACGGCTTAAGCCGGTTTGTGCCCCATGGCGATCACGGCGGCGCCCGCCAGCGCCAGGCCTACGCCGGCAATATCGGTCCAGGCCGGCGTGACGCCGTCCACCAGCCACAGCCATGCCAGCGCGGTGGCGATATAGATGGCGCCATAGGTGGCGTAGACCCGGCCGCTGGCGGCCGGATGCAGGGTCAGCAGCCACACGAATACCAGCAGGCTGATGCCGGCCGGCAGCAACAGCCAGGCGCCGCCCTTGTTGCTCAGCCATAGCATGGGCAGGTAGCAGCCCAGCAGTTCGGCCACGGCCGTGACGGTAAACAATCCGAAAGTACGGGCGATTCCGGCCCATTCCATGCTTGCCTGCATATTCTATTCCTGTGTGAAATCAGCGGCCATTGTAAGCTGCAAGGCCACGTACAGCAGCAAACGGTCATCCGTTTCATCGAGATTCAAGCCCGTCAGTTCGGCAACTTTTTGCAGGCGGTAATCGAGCGTGTTGCGGTGGATATGCAGCGCCCTGGCGGTGGCCGTCGGGTGGCTATGGTGGCGGAACCAGGCACTCAAGGTGCGCAGCAGCACGCCCGAGCGGTCGCGCGCCCGCAGTGGCGCCAGGGTCTGCCGCAACTGCCCGGCCTGCCAGCCGTCCTGCAGGCCGGACAGCAGCACCGGCAGGCTCAGTTCCAGGTAGGAATGCAAGGGCTGCGCCTGGTCGCGGGCGCGGCCCACGCGCGCCGTCTGGCGCGCCGATTCATACGAAGCGCTGGCGCCATCGAGTCCTGGCAGGGCCACGCCCATCGCCAGGGTAAACGGCGAAGCGAGCGCCTGTTGCGCCACCTGCTGCAATTCCTGCAGGCGCTGGCGGCCTTGCTGGGCGCGCGCCTGTTGCGGCCCGGCAGCGGGAAAGGCATCGAGCATGGCCAGTTCGCCCGGCGACACCACGGCCGTCAGCAATGCCGGCCAGCGCAGCGCCAGGTCCGCCTGCACCTGCTGCAGCTGCGTCAGCACCTGGTCGAGCCGCTTGCCTGCCTCCGGCACTTCCAGCACGAACATGGCGCGCGGCACGCGCAGATCGAGCGTCAGGCGCGCCGCCCACGCTTGCATGGCGGCGTCGGACACGCCGCTGCGCGCAATCAGCTGCGAGACGAATTCCTCGCGGTAGCGTTTTTCATGCTGCAGTTCGCTGACCAGCTGGGCCTGCTCCAGCATCATTTCCGCCATTGCGCGCACCAGTTCGCCGAACTGGCGCACCGCCTCCGGTTCGCCCGTCAGGCCCACCACGCCGCAGACGACACCGCGCACCAGCAGCGGCAGGTTGATGCCGGGCCTGGCGCCGGGCAGCAAACGCGCCGCTGCCGCATCGAGCTCCACGCTGGCTCCCCTGGCCAGCGCCAGCTGCGCGCCCGGATGCACGCTGCCGACGCGGCCGGGATCGGTACTGGCCAGTATCACGCCCTGCGCATCGATCAGATTGACCTTGAAGGGAATGATCTGCGTGGTACGCTGGACGATCTGCTGCGCCAGGGCGGTGGTGATGGTGGCCACGGGATGGGTTTTCATTATGTGCATTTGCATGAAAAAATAAAGTAAGTGCCAGGAATATTCATGCATCCGCACGGTGACCGCTGGCCTGGCCGATTGTACGATGTTCCTGCCAACTACCCATAACAATATCGAGGAGACAGCGCCATGCCCCAACCATCCCCGCGCGACCTGCTGCGCGCCATGTTCGACGCCGCCGTCGCCGCCGCCCAGCCGTCGCACTGCGTGGCGCCGCATTTGCCGGCCGCACCGACAGGCCGCCTGATCGTGATCGGCGCCGGCAAGGCCTCGGCCGCCATGGCGCAAGCCGTGGAGCAACACTGGCCCGGTGAATTGTCCGGCCTGGTGGTCACGCGCTATGGCTATGGCGTGCCCTGCGCACGGATCGAGATCGTCGAAGCCTCGCATCCGGTGCCGGACGCGGCCGGCATGCAGGCCGCGCAGCGCATGCTGGCGCTGGCCGGCAATCTGACCGTAGATGACACCGTGCTGTGCCTGATTTCCGGCGGTGGTTCGTCGCTGCTGGCCTTGCCATTGGCCGGTATCACCCTGGCCGACAAACAGGACCTGAACCGCGCCTTGCTCGCTTCCGGCGCCACCATCGGCGAGATGAATTGCGTGCGGCGCCACTTGTCCGCCATCAAGGGCGGCAGGCTGGCCGCCGCCTGCCATCCGGCGCGGGTGCTGACCCTGGCGATTTCCGACGTGCCGGGCGACAAGCCCGGTGATATCGCCTCCGGCCCGACGGTGGCCGACGCCACCAGCTGCCAGGACGCGCTCGATATCGTGCGCCGCTATGGCATCGCCTTGCCGGCCAGCATACGCGAGGCCCTGGAAAGCGGGCGCGGCGAATCTGTCAAACCCGGCGATCCGCGCCTGGCAAACTCAAGCATCGAACTGATCGCCACGCCGCAAATGGCCCTGGAGGCCGCGGCCGCGGTGGCGCGCGCGGCCGGCGTCACGCCGTATATTCTCGGCGACAGCCTGGAAGGCGAGGCGCGCGATGTCGGCAAGGTGATGGCCGGCATCGCCCAGCAGGCGGCGCGGCGCGGCCAGCCGTTCGCCACGCCGTGCGTGTTGCTGTCGGGCGGCGAGACCACCGTCACCGTGCGCGGCAATGGACGCGGTGGGCGCAATGTGGAATTCCTGCTGTCGCTGGGCATCGCGCTTGACGGCGAAGCCAAGGTGCATGCGCTGGCCGGCGACACCGACGGCGTCGATGGCCAGGAAGACATCGCCGGTGCGTACCTGGCGCCCGATACCTTGCGGCGCGCCTGGGCGCAGGGCATGCGCCCGCGCGACAGCCTCGACAATAATGACGGCCACGGCTTTTTCCAGGCGCTGGGCGACAGCGTGGTCACCGGCCCCACCCTGACCAATGTGAACGATTTCCGCGCCATCCTGATCACGGCTGCGGGAGCGTGATCGTGGCGTAGTTCTATTGTGTGCTTGCAACTAAATCAAGTTGCTATGATGGCATATCAAAAAGGACATCCCATGAAAAAATCGCTGTTTTCCGTGCTGGCTTGCGCCGGCCTGCTGAGCTGGTCCGTTTCTGTCATCGCCGCCGACCAGGCGGCGTCCTCGCTGCCCGGGCATTATTATCTGCAGGGCGTGACGGAAGTCGGCTCTGAATTGCTGCTGAAAAAAGATGGCAAGTTCGAATGGATGCTGGCCTACGGCAATGTCGACCAGCAGGCCAGCGGCGACTGGAGCGTGTCCGGCAAGGAAGTGACCTTGCAAGCGGCCAGTCCCGGCAAGGCGCCGCAGTTTCGCGTGTTTGACGAAGACGAAATGCGGATCCGCAAACCGGCTGCGGCAGGGCAGTGGGTCGCCATCGTCGGCTTTCCACAGCTGGGGCCGATGGCCGGCGTGGAAGTGAAATTCGAAGCGAAAAGCGGCAAGACCGCCACCGCCGTCAGCTTGCAGAATGGCGACGCCATCGTCAAGATGCCGGCGTCGGAGCAATGGGTGCGGGCCGGACTGCGCCTGGAAGGTTCCAAGGCCGACTACCAGTGGCTGGTGGTGCCCCCCGGGCGTGCGAGCGAACGCATCGCCGCGTTTGCCGTCACCGACCGCCAGTGGCTGCTGAAGCAGCCGTTCCAGAAACTGACCTTGCGCGTGGTCGACGGCGGACTGCAGGTGAGCGACACCGACAATGGCCTGGGCAGGGGTATTTACGCGAAGCAGCCGGCCAAATAGGCGGCCGGCTGCCTGGCGCTTAAAAACCTTCCAGCACGATCTTGCCGCGCGCGGTATTGCTTTCCAGCACAGCATGCGCGCGCTTCAGGTTGGCCGCGTCGATCTTGCCGAAGCGTTCCGCCACCGTGGTCCGGATGGTGCCGGCGTCCACCAGCTGCGCCAGCTCTTCCAGCAGTTCATGCTGCTTGACCATGTCCTCGGTCTGGAACAGCGAACGGGTAAACATCAGTTCCCAGTGCAGCGACACGCTTTTCGCCTTGAGTTTGCGCACGTCGATCTGCTCGGGGTCGTCGATCAGGGCGAACTTGCCCTGCGGCGCGATCAGTTCGACGATCTGCTCGAAATGCTTGTCGGTCTGGTTCAGGCTGATCACATAGTCAACCGGCGGCAAGCCCAGGCGGGTGATTTCAAGAGCCAGTGGCTGGCTGTGATCGATCACATGGTGGGCGCCCAGTTCCTTTACCCAGTCGGCTGTTTCCTGGCGCGAGGCCGTGCCGATAATGGTCACGCCCGTCAGCTGGCGCGCCAGTTGCACCAGGATGGAGCCGACGCCGCCGGCCGCGCCGATCACCAGCAGCGATTTGCCGGTGCTGCTGGTGTCACGGCTGAGCTGCAGGCGTTCGAACAGCAATTCCCAGGCGGTGATGGCGGTCAGCGGCAGGGCGGCGGCCGGGGCGAAGTCGAGGCTGGCCGGCATATGGCCGACGATGCGCTCGTCGACCAGATGGAACTCGCTGTTGCTGCCGGGGCGGTTGATGGCGCCCGCGTACCAGACCTTGTCGCCGACCTGGAACAGGCTCACCTCGGGGCCGGTGGCGGTGACCACGCCGGTGGCGTCCCAGCCCAGCACTTCCGGCTGGCCGTCTTTCGGCTGGCGGTTCTTGCGGATCTTGGTGTCGACCGGATTGACGGACACGGCGTGCACGGCCACCAGCAGGTCGCGCCCGGTGGCGACAGGCGTCGGCAGTTCGATATCGAGCAGGGCCTTGGCGTCGGTGATGGGCAGGCTGTGGTGGTAGGCGATGGCTTTCATGGCGGTCCTTGAGGAGTGGAGGGATACCGTATGATGGTGGCTATTCTGCCCCGGAAAAAGAGGGCGCATACCGAAACACTTTCAAAGGAATGCTGAAAATTGCTGCGCCTCGATGATCTGCAGGTATTTGTGCGCACGGCCGACCGCGGCAGCTTGTCGGCGGCCGCGCGCGAGATCGGCATTTCGCCGGCCCTGGCCAGCGCCGCCGTCAAGCGCCTGGAAGGGGAACTGGGCTTGCGCCTGTTCGTGCGCACCACGCGTTCGCTGAGCCTGACGGCCGAAGGCACGCAATACCTGGAACACGCGCGCGAAGCGCTGCGGCTGCTGCGCGCGGGCAGCGACGCGCTGGCGGCGGGCAAGGACAGTTTCGGCGGAACCTTGAAAATTGCCATGCCGTCGGACCTGGGCCGCAATTTGCTGCTGGGCTGGCTCGACAGCTTCCAGCTGCGCCACCCCAAGCTGCACTATCAACTCAGCGTCAGCGACCGCCTGGCCGACATGGTGCGCCAGCAGGTTGACGTGGCTATCCGCTATGGCGAGCAGGATGATTCCTCGCTGATCGCCATGCCGGTCGCGCCGGCCAATGACCGCGTGCTGGTGGCGTCGCCCGCGTACCTGCGCGCGCACGACCCGCTGTCTTCTCTGGACGACTTGCGGCACCATAATTGCTTGCGCTTTGCGCTGGAAGACGGCTTGCACGACCGCTGGACCTTTTACCGCCTGCCGCAGCGCGAACAAATCAGCGTGCAGGTCAGCGGCAACCGCAGCGCCGACGATGCCGACCTGGTGCGCCGCTGGGCGGTGGCGGGGCTGGGTATCGCCTATAAATCGCGTCTAGATGTCGCAGGCGACCTGGCGGCCGGGCGCTTGCAGCGTTTGCTGCCCCAGGTGGCCGGCGAGGCCGCACCCTTGCATCTGGTCTGCATGCACCGCGCGCAAGTGACGCCCGTGGTGCTGCAGCTGCGCGATTTTCTGCGCGAGCAATGCGCCTTGCTGGGGTAAACCCAAGCGGCATTACAACTCGTTGCAAATGGCAATGTCGCGGGTTACGGGACAGGCGTAAGCTTGCCCACTTCGGATGACACCGCTTGAGGAATGGCCATGCGACCACTGCTACCGACCACCTTGCTTGCCTTTGTGCTATTGGGCGGCTGCGCCAGCACCACCGTCCAGCCGGACAACCCGGCACAGGCGCTGGCCATGCAGCAGCGCGTCAGCTGGGGCATCAATGCCGGCAGCGTGCGCCAGTTGCGGCAGCAAGGCTGGGACGGTTATCTGCAAGGACAGCTGCATCCCGGCAAGGCCGTGTTGCCGCCAGTGATACAAGCGCAGATAGCCGCCATGACCATCAGCCAGACGCCGATGGATCAACTGGTGATGGGGATCGAACAGCGCCGCAAGGAGGGCTATGCCGTGATGGACGATTCCGCCAAGCAGCAGGCGCAAAAAGACTACCAGCAGGAACTCAATCGCCTGGCGCGCGAAGCGGCCACCCGTTCGCTGTTGCTGGACGTGTATTCGCCGAATCAATTGCAGCAGCAACTGAGCTGGTTCTGGCTCAATCATTTCAGCGTGCACCAGGGCAAGCACAACCTGCGCGCCATGGTCGGCGATTATGAAATGAACGCCATCGCGCCGCATGCGCTGGGCAAGTTCCGCGATCTGCTGGCCGCCACCGTGCACCACCCGGCCATGCTGCGCTACCTGGACAATGAAGCGAACGCGGCCAACCGCATCAATGAAAATTATGCGCGCGAGCTGATGGAGCTGCATACCCTGGGCGTGAACGGCGGCTACAGCCAGAAGGACGTGCAGGAGCTGGCGCGCATCCTGACCGGCGTCGGGGTGAATCTGGGCACCGACACGCCGAAAGTCAAACCGGCGCTGCAAGCCCAGTATGTGCGGCGCGGCCTGTTCGAGTTCAATCCGAACCGCCACGACTATGGCGACAAGCAATTTCTCGGGCAGACTGTCAAGGGCAGGGGATTGGCCGAGCTCGACGAAGCGCTGGACAGACTCTCCCGCAGCCCGGCCACGGCGCGCTTTATCAGTGGCAAGCTGGCCCAGTATTTTGTCGGCGACACGCCGCCCGAAGCACTGGTGGCCGGCATGGCACAAACCTTCCGGCAAACCGATGGCGATATCGCCGAGGTGTTGCAGACCCTGTTTGCCAGCAACGAGTTCAGGCAGTCGCTGGGCCGCAAGTTCAAGGACCCGATGCACTATGTGGTGTCGGCCGTGCGCCTGTCGTATGACGACAAGCCCATCCTGAACGCGGGACCGATGCTGGGCTGGCTGTCGCGCATGGGCCAGCCTTTGTATGGCCGCCAGACGCCCGACGGCTATCCGCTGATCGACAGTGCCTGGGCCAGCCCGGGGCAAATGACGACGCGTTTTGATATCGCCCGCACGATCGCCTCGGGCAGCGCCGGTCTGTTCAGGACGGAGGGGCCGCAGCCATTGGAAAAGCCGGCCTTTCCGCAACTGGCCAGCGCCGTGTATTTCCAGAGCATCGAGCCGGCCCTGGGGCCGGCCACGAGACTGGCCTTGCAGCAGGCCGGCACGCCGCAGGAGTGGAACACGTTCCTGCTCTCATCGCCAGAAATGATGCACCGCTAACCGGAGAGCCACCATGAACCGTCGTGATCTGTTGAAAGCGCTGGCCGCCGTCCCTTTGTTTGGCAGCGCCGGCAGCCTGCTGGCGGCGCCCGCCACGGACGCCAGGCTGCTGTTCGTGTTCCTGCGCGGCGGCTATGACGCCAACAATCTGCTGGTGCCGACCGGCAGCGATTTTTATTATGCTTCGCGGCCGAATATCGCCATCCCGAAGCCGGGTGCGGACAACGGCGCGCTGGCGCTCAATGGCGACTGGGCCCTGCATCCAGCCTTGCGCGACAGCATTTACCCGATGTTCAACAGCGGCGACGCGGCCTTCATTCCGTTTGCCGGCACCACCGACTTGTCGCGCAGCCATTTCGAAACTCAGGACAGCATCGAACTGGGCCAGGAGGTGACAGGACGGCGCGATTTCCGCTCGGGCTTTCTGAACCGCCTGGCGCAGACCTTGAACGCGAGCGGCGCCATCGCCTTTACCGACCAGTTGCCGCTGATCTTCCAGGGCGGCCTGCAAGTGCCGAACATGGCGCTGCGCTCGGTCGGCAAGTCCGGCATCGATGCGCGTCAAAGCCAGATTATTGCCAGCATGTACCAGGGTACTGCCTTGCAAGCACCGGTCAGCGAAGGCTTCGTGGTGCGCGACGACGTGGCCAAGGGCCTGATCGGCGAGATGCCGGGCGCCAACCGCAACGCCATCAGCGCCAAGGGTTTCGAACTGGAAGCGCAGCGCATCGCGCGGCTGATGAAAGATAAATACAATATCGGCTTTGTCGACGTGGGCGGCTGGGACACCCATGTGGGGCAGGGCGCGGTCAGCGGCTACCTGGCGGGGCGCTTTGAGGAACTGGGACGGGGCCTGGCCGCCTATGCCCAGGAAATGGGCGATAGCTGGCGCCATACCGTGGTGGTGGTGGTCAGCGAATTTGGCCGCACCTTCCGCGAAAACGGCAACCGCGGCACCGACCATGGCCACGGCAGCGTGTTCTGGGTGCTGGGCGGCAGCATCCAGGGCAAGCAGGTGGTGGGTGAACAAATGGCGATCACGCAGGCGAACCTGTTCCAGAACCGTGACATGCCGGTGCTCAACGAATACCGCGCCGTGCTCGGTGGCTTGCTGCAGCGCACCTTCGGCCTGAATGCGGCCCAGCTGAACCAGGTGTTTGCGGGCGTGAAACCGATGGACCTGGGACTGGTGTAGCGCGTTCGTGTCGTCCATGCAGGAAGCATAATGCCCGTGGTACGCTACGGCTGCGCAACTGGCGCATGGCTACAGATCCGGCACGTGCGCGTGCCGGGCAGAACGGAGTGGTATGAGCGATACCCGGCGCGACCTGGTCGGTGCAGGCTTTTCCCTGGCGCTGATTGCGCTGGCAGCATTTGTGATGCAGCGCTTCTTTTTGCCGCTGGTATGGGCCGCCATCCTGTGCGTGGCCACCTGGCCTTTGTATCTGCGCATGCGCGCGGCGCTGGGACAGCGCCCCATCATTGCAGCCGCGCTGCTGACCCTGGCGTCGGCCTGCATCTTCATTATTCCCGTTCTGCTGGGCGTGGCGCAGGCGGCGCGCGAAGTGCCGGTGCTGGCCGATTTTCTAATGCGCGCCAATGCTGACGGCTTGCCGGTGCCGGCCTGGGTCGCGACGATCCCGCTGGCGGGCAATGCGATCGACGACTGGTGGCAAGTCACGCTGAACCAGCCGCATGGCCTTGCCCATGTGCTGTCCGGCAGCGCCGTGGGCGGTTTTCATTCGGCGCGCGATATCGTGAAAATCCTCGGCGCCGACCTGCTGCACCGGCTGATCGACTTCGGCCTGGCCTTTCTGTGCCTGTTTTTCTTCTACAAGGACGGCGAAGCGCTGACGCGCCAGATCACGCAAGTGGGCAGCCACTATCTGCAGCCCGAACGCTGGCTGCGCTACGCACAAAAAGTGCCGACCGCCATCCGTGCCACCGTCAACGGCCTGGTGCTGGTCGGTTTGGCCGAAGGCGTGCTGATCGGCATCGCCTATGAGATCGCCGGCCTGCCCTCGCCGGCGCTATGGGCGTTTGCCACCGGCGTGCTGGCGATTATTCCGTTCGGCGCGCCGCTCGCCTATGTCTGCGCGGCCGCCGTGCTGGTGCTCCAGGGCAGCGTGCCGGGCGCCATTGGTGTTGCCGTCTGGGGCACGATGGTGTTGTTCGTGGCAGATCATTTCGTGCGTCCAGGCATGATCGGCAACGCCACCCGCCTGCCGTTTCTGGCCGTACTGTTCGGTATCCTGGGTGGCGTGGAAACGCTGGGCCTGGTGGGCCTGTTTATCGGCCCGGTGGTGATGGTGCTGTTTGTGACCTTGTGGCATGAGGCCTATGTATCAGGCGATTCTGTCATGCCGTCAAGTTAAGCATGCGCCATGCAGTTGACAGCGCAAGGCATAAAAACGGCGGGCCGGAGACGCGAGTCTGAGAAAATGCCGATGGCGGCGTTGCAGCTTCCTCGCCGACCATGCGTACTGTCTTCGTCGCTGCGCCTTGCCCTCGACATTTTTCAGGCCCGCTTGGCCCGGTGTGCCTGTGCCTGTGCGGGTGGTTGAGAGCTTAATATATTTTTCTGGTGTGCTTGTGGCGCAGAAAACACCTGCCAGCCCGGCCGCGCAGTCCAGCGCACAGTAATGAGGGGGTGGTCAGCATGTTGCTGACCAGTACCGTATGCTGGCGGGCGGGGCCGGGTGGAGACTGTCGCCAGTCTCTCAGTGCGCCTTGGATAAAATCAACAACCAACGGCGCATCAGCAGCACTTCAACATAGCCCGGCTCGATACCGGTGCCGCACTCGATCAAGGGATTGACGGTATAAAAACGCTTGCGAAAGTCGCGGCAAACGAGGATTTCGCGCTTGCCCATGCGGACCAGGAAGGAGCTTGGGGCGTATTCCAGGCCGAACCGTGAGCCAAAACCGCTATTCAATGTTGCCATGACAATTCCTTTGAGGGAGATGTGTTGAACGAGTCATCAGAATAGCACAACTACTGTATGAAAACACAGCTACTGTATGGATAAACAGTATATTTTTTTGGCTGTGGTTTTTTCGATCATGCCGCACAACACAAGGAGAACTCAGTTTGCCGCACAACAATGACACGAGCATGACCACCCGCTGGGGTACCCGGCTGCGCCGCTTTGTCGAAGCCAGGCTGTCGCCCGAAGGCGAGCTGGGCCTGCACATGACGGTGGGCGTGGTGCTGATGCTGATCGCCATCGTGGTATTCCATGAAATCGCCGAAGCCGTGATGGGCATGGAGCAGATCACCGTGCTTGACCAGCAGGTGGCGCACTGGTTCAACCAGAATGCGGTACCGTGGATCACCTGGTGTCTGCTGGTGATTACCCACCTGCATGGCGTGATCGGCGCCATTACCATCGCCTGCCTGCTGGCCTGGTATCTGCACCGCAAGGGCGCCACCTATTGGCTGTTCACGCTGGTGATTACCATGCCGGGCGTCATGTTTCTGAACGTTTTGTTAAAGTACATTTTCGGACGCGCGCGGCCCAGTTTCGAGACGCCCTTGCTCGATGCGCTGAGCACGTACAGCTTTCCCAGCGGGCATACGGCCACCGCCACGGCGCTGTATGGCTTGCTGGGCGCCTACCTGGTGTGCCAGCTTGATCATCGGCAATGGCGCCGGCGTGTCGTCATCGCGCTGGCGGCGTTTTTCATGGCGGCGCTGGTCGGTTTCAGCCGCATCTACCTGGGGGCGCACTACCTGAGCGATGTGCTGGCGGCGATGGCGGAAAGCTATGGCTGGCTGGCGATCTGCATCGCTGGCGTATCGACGCTGCGCCGCCGCCGTCATGTTCGTCAAACAAAATAACAAGGGGAATATCCTGGCTACCAAAGTCGCAGTCATCATCAACGCCGGCGCCGGTTGCGGTTACGCATCGGACTGGGCGCAGCAACTGGAAGCGACTTTCGCCGGCGTCGGCCTCGACGCCGCCATCACCCTGGCCGGGAGCGGCGAGGAAATGATCGCCACGGCGCAGCAGGCCATCAATGATGGCGCCCCCATCGTGGTGGCCGGCGGCGGCGACGGCACCATCAATGCGGTGGCCTCGGTGGTGGTCGGCAGCGGCACGCCGTTTGGCGTGCTGCCGCTGGGCACGCTCAACCATTTCGCCAAGGATCTGAACATTCCGCTCGACCTCGACGCGGCCATCGCCAACGTGGCGCGGGGCGTCAAGCACCAGGTCGACGTGGGCGAAGTCAATGGCCGCATCTTTTTGAATAACTCCAGCCTGGGCCTGTACCCGGACATCGTGCGTGACCGCGAAAAGCAGCAGCGCCGGCTGGGGCGCGGCAAGTGGCTGGCCTTCAGCTGGGCCTTGATCGCCGCGCTGCGCCGCTACCCCTTCCTCAGCGTGCAGCTGAGCCTGAACGACAAGGTGCATGCGCGGCGCACGCCGTTTGTGTTTATCGGCAATAACGAATACCTGATGGAAGGCCTGAATATCGGCGAGCGCGAGCGCCTCGACGGTGGCAAGCTGAGTCTGTACGTGGCGCAGCGTCCTGGCCGCATGGGCCTGCTCAAGCTGGCGCTGCATGCGCTGTTCGGCAAGCTGAGCCAGGCCAAGGATTTCGATATCGTCACCACCACCGAGGTGGAGATCGCCACCCGCCACCGCCGCCTGCGCGTGGCCACCGATGGCGAAGTGACGGTCATGAATACGCCGCTGCAATACCGCATCCGCCCGGCCGCGCTCGAGGTGCTTGTGCCGGCGCCAGTATTTGTCGAGGAGAATTGACATGCGCACCATCGTCCATTTATCCGACCTGCATTTCGGCAAGGTCGACCAGGCCCTGCTGGCGCCGCTGCGCACCTTGATCGACCAGCTCGAACCGCACGTGGTGGTGGTTTCTGGCGACCTGAGCCAGCGCGCCCGCAGCGCCGAATTCCAGGCCGCGCGCGGTTACCTGGACAGTTTGCCGGGGCCGCAGATCGTGGTGCCGGGCAACCACGACGTGCCGCTGTATAACATTTTCAGCCGCTTCCTGACGCCGCTGGTGAAATACCAGCGCTATGTGACGGACGATCTGTCGCCCGAATATGTGGACGATGAAATCGCCGTGCTGGGCATCAACACGGCGCGCTCCCTGACCTTCAAGGACGGCCGTATCAGCCACGAGCAGATTGATGCCTTGCGCACGCGCATGGCGGCCTTGCCGCAAGGCCTGACGAGAGTCATCGTCACGCATCACCCGTTCGACCTGCCCGAGCACTTCGACAAGGACGACCTGGTCGACCGCGCGCCGCAGGCGCTGCAGATGTTTTCCGAGTGCGGCGTCGACCTGCTGCTGGCCGGCCACCTGCACGCCAGCGTGTCGGGCAACACGGCCGAGCGCTACAAGATCGACGGCTACGCGGCGCTGATGGTGCAGGCTGGAACGGCCACCTCCACGCGCGGCAGGGGCGAGTCGAATTCCTTCAATGTGATCCTGATCGAAGACAGCGATATCCGTGTCGAGCGCTACAGCTGGAATGAAGACAGCGCCAACTTCGAGAAAGTCAGCACCGAGGCGTTCGAGCGCACGGGCGGGGTGTGGGCCAGCATGCGGCCGCTTTGATGCAGCTCTGTTTGCTTACAGATGGCGCGGTGCATCCATGCGCTGGTGCAGGATGCGAACGATGGCAATGCCATAGGGCGTGATACGGAAATAAATCATGTGTTGCTCAACGCTGCGGCGGCGATAGCCTGGCCGAATATCGTCGCATGCCGGTGCGGCTCTGGGGGAGCGCGCCAGGGTGGCAAAGGCAGCCGTCATGATATCCATATAGCGGCTTGCCTGCTCCACACTCCAGCGCTGCGCGGTATGGATCCAGATCGCTTCCAGATCCTGCTCGGCGGCCGGCGTGAGCCGATACTCAGCCATGCGCTGCCAGCATCCTTTGCTTGAACGCGCTGGCATCGAAAGGTCGCGGTTCGCCGCTGGCTTCGCCTTCCATCAGTGCGGCACGGATGACGTCGAGTTCGGCGCTGCGTTCCTGTTCACGCCGGATCAGGTCGCGAATATATTCACTGTCGTTGGTGTAACGGCCAGCCGCTATCTGCGCCTTGATCCAGTCGTCCTGTTTATCCGTCAAGGTGATGGTTTTGCGCACTGTGCTCATGTTGTCAACTCCGGGTAAATGGTCATCTTGCGACGATTATCACACTATTGGTGCAATATAGCGCAAAAGCGGGGTGAGTTCCAGTGGCAGGGTTGGCCAAGCCGGCGTTCACAGCCAGTAATGCATGAACTGCGCCGCCCACTCCTTCATGCGGTCGGCCCACGGCCGTGATTCCCACTTGGCCTTGGTGATTTCTTCCGAGTCGCGCAAGTCTTCCTGGAAGGCGTTTTCCATTTCGCGGCCAAAGCTGTCGCCCAGCACGACCACGTTCAGCTCGCTGTTATGCAGGAAGCTGCGCATGTCGATATTGGTCGAGCCGACGGTCGACCAGGCGCCGTCGATGACCGCCGTCTTGGCGTGCAGCACCGCCAGTTTCAAGTGGTAGATGCGCACGCCGCCGGCCAGCAGTTCGTCGTACAGGGCGTGTCCCGCATGGAACACCAGGCCGCTGTCGGACACGCCCGGCAACACCACCTTGACTTCCACGCCCCGTTTCGCGGCGGCGGTCAGGGCGTCGACCGTCTGCTTGTCGGGCACGAAATAGGCCGAGGTGATATGGATGCTTTTTTTCGCTTCCTGGATCGCCAGGATATACGCCTTGTAGATCTCGAAGCCGCCGCCCGGCTCGCTGGCCACCACGCGCACCAGCTTGTCGCCCACTTCGGCGATCACCGGGAAGTAGGGTGCGTCGGGCAGGTCGGCCTGGTCCTGCTGGGCCCAGGTGCGGATGAACAGCCACTGGAAGGCGGCCGCAGCCGGGCCTTCGATTTTCACGTGGGTATCGCGCCAGCCCACGTCATCCTTGTCGGACGGCTTGGCCTTGGAGCGGAACAGCGAGCTTTTCGAATAGGTATTGCTGATATTGATGCCACCCGTAAACGCCATCTTGCCGTCGACGATCAGCAACTTGCGGTGGTCGCGGTTGTTGATCTTCCACTCCTCGCCCTTGAGCTTGGCCGGATTGACGGGGTTGAAGGCCACCAGGTGGATGCCGGCCGCGCGCATGCGCTCGAAAAACGCCTGTGGCACGCCGAGCGTCCCCACGCTGTCGTAGATGATATTGACCGTCACGCCCGCCTGCTGTTTTTCGATCAGCGCATCGGCAAATTTCAGGCCCATCGGGTCCTGGTCGAAGATATAGGTTTCCAGGTTGATGGTGGACTTCGCTTCGGCGATGGCTTTGAGCATTTCCTTCATCGTCTGCGGGCCGTCGAACAGCAGGGTCACCTTGTTGCCCTTGATCAGCGGCACGCCGGTGGCCGCCTCTTCCAGCGCGGCCTGGGTCTTCAGGTCC
Organism: Janthinobacterium sp. PSPC3-1; assembly: GCF_049896105.1. NCBI lineage: Bacteria > Pseudomonadati > Pseudomonadota > Betaproteobacteria > Burkholderiales > Oxalobacteraceae > Janthinobacterium > Janthinobacterium sp. PSPC3-1. The sequence goes on from NZ_JAFCTQ010000023.1 coordinate 52,642, forward strand.
ATGCCGGACTTGGCCCAGCGCTTGTTGAGCAGGGCGGCGCGGCTGTTGACGTTCAGCACGGCGCCCTTGCCGGTGATCACTTTGGGCGTGGCCACCGGTGCCAGTTCGTTATTCAGATTCTTGACGTCTGGTAACCCAGCGCATGCAACCAGGGTCCAGCACAGCAAGAATGCGGTAAGACAGGGCTGCAGGCGCTTCGCAGTCATTTTTGGCCTTTTATCGGTAAGGGGTCTAGCACTTCATCGGCCAGCGCCAGCGGCGGCGGGTTTTTGGAACCAAAGAAAAACAAAATCGGCGACTTCAGGAAACGCTTGCCCAGGATCTTCAACAGCTGCAAGCCATGCTTGAAGCGCACCTGGCGCGACCGCAGCGCCACCCACAGCGCCAGGCCAAAGCTGACCAGCAGGTTGGCCGTGCCGATGGCGAAGATGCCGGCCAGCGACTTGACGGCCAGTTGCCAGCTCATATTGTGGTCGAGTCCGACAAGCGCTGTCGCAAAGTTGGCGGCCGAGAAGGTAATGTGGCGGATATCGATCGGCAGGCCGATCAAAAAACCCAGGGTGCCGATGGTGCCCAGCAGGATGCCGAAGTAGAAGTTACCCATCAGCCCGCCCAGGTTATTTTCCAGATACAGGCCCAGCCGGGCCAGCCGTTCCTGGCCGATCACCCGGCCCAGGCCGCGCAGTTGCGCGATGCGCTGGGCCCAGCGCGTGTACAGCGCCTGGTTGTCATAGTAGCCTGAAATCAAGCCGGCCACGAACAGGCAGACGCCGGCGATCATGGCGTAGAAAATGGCCGGGCTGCCGATGGGATCGATGTCATGCAGCAAATGCATGGCTTTCTCGGGTGACACCAGATGATGGCCCGTGATGGCGTGGTAGCCCAGCGCGATCAGCCAGGCGGTGGGAATCGCCGTGGCGATATTGCCCAGCACCGCCATGTTCTGCGTGCGGAACACCTTGTTGATCAGCTCGGCCATGCTGTCGAGATCGATATTGCGGCCATCCTTGCTGTGCAGGCCGGCGGCGATGCGCGAGGCGGTCATGGCCGGCTGCTTGGTGGCCACCGTAAAGTGCAGCAAATGGATGAACATGAAGCCGATCGAATAATTCATGCTGAACATGAAGGCTTCGACCAGCGGCGCCGAGCGCAGATACGACATCAGGATCTTGAACAGCGCCATGAAGCCGATGATCACGCCGGCGCCGGCCGACGACAGGAACATGGCCGCCATTTCCCGCCGGTTCTCGGCAATATAGTGTTCGCCGGTGCGGCTGGCGTTTTCCGTCACATTGCGCGCGAGCAAGTTGATATTGTCGGTAAACAGGTCGCTGACCTTGTACTTGTGGTTGTGCGCCTGTATCAGTTCCAGCGCCAGCGCCACGGCGCCCGCGCGGCGGCGGCTGACGGGGCGCGCGTCGATCAGGTCCGGCGTGGCATCAGAAGTGATGGCGGCGATGTCGACATTGATCGAGCCGGGCAGCTCGCCGCTGGTGTCGACCAGGAACAGCAGCTTGCGCAGGCGGTCGATGCTTTGCGCCAGCGCCACCAATAAATACGTCAGCGGAATGCTGGTGCCCTGGTACAGCGCTTTCTTGCGGATCTTGGCGATCACGGCGTCGCACTGGTCCAGCATCACCAGCAGATGGCGGGCGTCCTCGATATGGTCCAGGCTGCCTTGCAGCAACTGGGTGTAGGCGTCGAGGTAGGCGTTCACTTCCGTGTTCTGCACCATGAACGGCGACTGGAACACTTCGATCTCATTGTGAAAGCGCGTCAGTTCCGGCTCCAGGCCCATGGCGCAGACGCGGTAGGACAGGGTGCGGATGGCGTCCAGCATGCCGGGCAACATGATGTTGCCGTCACCCACGGCCAGTTCGATATCGTCGGCCGTCAACACGTCGAGCAGTTCCAGCCAGTCTGTGGCCGGCACATTGCTGATCCACAGGTGATCTGTTTCCAGGTACAGCACCTGGTCGAGCGCGTCGTTCAGGTATTCGTCGCCCAGCGCGGGCGGCAGCATGCGGTAGGCGATGCGGCGTTTCAGTTCGGTAAAGAAGCCGCTGTTCGACAGCACGCCGATATCGGTGTAGAGGCTGGCGTGGCGGCGCGCGGCCAGCACGCGCAGCACGTATTCGTGCAGGGCGCGGGCCTGGGCCGGATTGCCCTTGAGCAGTTGGCGCAAGGTGCGCACGTTGGCAATCGCGGTGGCGCTGTCGTGGGGGCGCTTGGGACGCAATGAATTAAATAGTTCGACCAGCAAGTCGATATTGCTGGTGTAGGGATCAATGCGTTCGAGGATAGCTAGCATGCAGAAAAACGGGCGGGCCGCTGTCGGTAAAACCAGTAGTGTACCTTCTGCGCAAGATCATGCAACGTGCGGCATCGAACACAGGCATGGGGCTATCCTGTAAATGGACGCGTTTGTTGTTTTGCAATCAGCGTTAATAGAAAGCAATTTGGCTTGTTGCGTGTGGACACCTGCAAATGCCGAGCACTTGCTTTCTGTTGTACATCGCACAGATCGCTTGCTTAAAAACGGGGATAAGGTGATAGTAGGTCAGACACACAGCGCGTGTCCTGATCGGTACCGGCAAATTTTTACTGACATTACCGAGATAGCTATCATGAAGACCTCGTACCTTGCGCTAGTAGTGATGGGATCGTGCGTGACCGCGCTCGGGCCGTTTGCGCCCTGCGCGCAGGCCGAAACCACGGCCGCGCCTGGCGGCGGCACCACCGTGTATGGCGTGCTCGATGCGGGCGTGGTGGCCGAGCGTGGCTGCGTGAGCAACTGCGGCAGCACCAGGCTATCGGCCGGCGTCGCCTCCGGCTCGCGCCTGGGCGTGCAGGGCCGCGAAGCGCTGGGCAACGAGGTGGCCGCCGTGTATGCGCTCGAAGCGGGCATCGAGAATGACACGGGGCAATCGGAGGAAGGCCGCCTGTTCGGCCGCCAGGCCTATGTCGGCCTCGACAGCCGTCTGGGCGCGCTGACCCTGGGCCGCCAATACAATCTGCAATATCAGGCCTTGAGCGACGTCGCCGATCCGTTCAAGGGCGGCATGGCCGGCAGCGCCGGCAACCTGGCCGGCTATGGCGTGAAGCGCTACGACAACACCGTCAAATACGCCTCGCCCGCCTTGCGTGGCGTCAGCGCCGCGGCCATCTACAGCTTTGGCGAATCGCCCTACAGCCGCGCGCGGAACCGCGCCTATGGCGCCACGCTCGGTTATTCGGCCGGCGCCGTCAATGTCAGCGTGTCGCACCAGCGCAAGAACAATTTCATCGAGGCCGAAGGCACCGTGCCGGCCATTGACATGTCGGCCCGCAATACGCTGATCGCCGCCAACCTGGACCTGGGCCTGGCCACCGCGTTTGCCGCCGTCGGCATCAACAAGGGCTATGGCAGCTCGCCGTGGGATCCGAGCAATGCCTACAGCTCGCTGGCGCTGTCGATGTCGTCGTCGGACAGCCGCGACACCTTGCTGGGCGTGTCGGTGCCGGTGCGCGGCTTCAATCTGCTGGCGTCCTATGTGCGCAAGGACGACCGCGATCTGTCCAACCGCGACGCCAACCAGGTGGCCGTCGGCGTCACCTATGCCTTGTCAAAACGCAGCGACTTCTATGCCTCGTACGCCAAGATCCACAACAAGAACGGCGCGCGCTATACGGTGGGCAACGCCAGCGACGGCGGCCGCGGCGACGCCGCCTTCAACCTGGGCTTCCGTCACGGCTTCTGAGCTGTGGGCGGCACGGGGCAAGTCGCCCCCAGCCACTTGCCGGTGCTGGCCACATTCACCTGTTCCGCCGTGCCGCGCGCGCTGGTGCTCGCATTCAACTGCATGGTAAACGCCTGGTCGCCCTGGAAGCTCACCTTGCCGGTGCCACTGGACTTCGGATTGGCGCAGGTAAACGACACGTTCATGCCGCCGGGAACGGCCACATTGTTCGACTTGCAGTCACCAGGCTGGCCGGTGGGAATCTGCTGGCGCGCCGCCATTTCCGGCGTGACGCAGGCCGTCACGCGCACGGCGCCATCGGCACCGACGGTCGGCACGGCCATGCCGCGGCTGGCGGCCATCGCTTCGAGCTGCTTGCGCTGATCGGGCGGCAAATTGCCCAGTTGCTGCAGCACCATCGACATGGCGCTGTCGGTGGCGACGTCGGGCGAGGCCATCTTGCTGTCGATTTGCCACAGGCCGGGCTTGATGGGAGGAGGGGTGTCTTTCGCCTGGGCTTGGGCCTGGAAAGCCAGGGCCGCGCAAGCGAGGGTGGCGAGACGGGGAAAAGTGGAATGCATGGCTGGGGTCTCCGGAAAAGGCAGGCCCCAGCATACAAGAAGGCAGGCGGCGCACGCTTGCCTTCTTGTTACAAACTGTGATTACAGGCTATGGTCGGGTTCGATGCGGCGCACGTCGACGCAGGCGATGCGGCGCTCGTCCGCTTCGAGGATCTCGTAGCGCAGGTCGTTCAGTTCCAGCACTTCGCCGACGGCCGGCATGTTTTCGAAGTGCGCCAGCAGGAAGCCGGCCAGCGAGTTGTATTCGCCGTCTTCGCTGACCAGGGTTTCCGTCTCGAACACTTGCTCCAGGTAATGGAGGTCGGTCGCGCCATCGATGCGCCAGTGGCCCGGGCCCAGCACTTCCACGTCGGGCTGTTCGTCCTCGTCCGGGAATTCGCCGGCGATCGCTTCCAGAATATCGATCGGCGTCAGCACGCCCTGCACGGTGCCGAACTCGTCGACCACCAGCACCAGCTGGCCGCGCGAGCGGCGCAGCGTTTCCATCGCTTTCAGCACGCCGGCCGCTTCCGGCACCACGATCGCTTCGCGCATGCTGGCCGGGTCGATCTTGCCGTGCGACACAAGGTCTTCGATCAGGTCCTTGCTGCGCGCCAGGCCCATCACATTGTCGAGGTCATCGTTACAGACGGGAATCATGCTGTGCGGCGTTTCGCGCAGCAAGGTCAGCATTTTTTCGCTGCTGTCGTTCAGGTTGACCCACGATACGTCGCCGCGCGGCGTCATCACGGAACGGATCGAGCGCTCGCCCAGGGTCAGCACGCCGCTAACCATATTGCGCTCTTCCACGCCAAAGGCCGAGATGTCCGGCGTTTCCTGGACTTCATCTTCCTGCACCGCTTCGCGGCCCTTGCGGCCACCCAGGAGGCTCAGCACGGCCTGCGCGGTACGGTCGCGCAGCGGCGTGGTCGATTGCAGTTTCAGGAAATTGCGGCGCGCCAGCTGGTTGAAGAACTCGATCACCACCGAGAAACCGATGGCCGCATACAGATAGCCTTTCGGAATATGGAAGCCCAGGCCTTCGGCGATCAGCGACAGACCGATCATCAGCAGGAAGCTCAGGCACAGCACCACCACGGTCGGATGCGCATTGACAAAACGCGTCAGCGATTTCGAGGCCAGCATCATGACGCCGATGGAAATGATGACGGCGGCCATCATCACGCCCAGTTCGTCGACCATGCCGACCGCCGTGATCACCGCGTCGAGCGAGAACACGGCGTCGAGCACGACGATCTGCGCCACCACCAGGCCGAAGCCCGCATAGACCTTGGAACCGGTGGCCGCGTGCGTCACGCCCTCCAGGCGTTCATGCAGCTCGGTGGTGGCCTTGAACAGCAGGAACAGGCCGCCGACCAGCAGGATCAGGTCGCGTCCCGAAAAGGTAAATTGCCACACCGAAAAGAGCGGCGCGGTCAGGGTCACCAGCCAGGAGATCAGCGACAGCAGGCCCAGGCGCATCACCAGCGCCAGGGTCAGGCCCAGCACGCGCGCCTTGTCGCGCTGGTGCGGCGGCAGCTTCTCGGCCAGGATGGCGATAAAAATCAGGTTGTCGATGCCCAGCACGATTTCCAGTACGACCAGCGTCAGCAGGCCGACCCAGATTGTCGGGTCAAATAACCATTCCATTATGTCTTACCTTGTAAAGTCAAAAAGTTTCAAGCTTGCCCGGCGGCAGGGGTGCCCCGGGCGTGAGGGTGGTCCATGCTTCAGCCGCGAACGCGTGGCGGGCGCGTGGCCTGCCACACGTCCGCTTCGGCAAGTGCGCCGGGTCCCGCCTGCCAGATGATGGCGCAAAAAGGGACCGCCTGGCGAAATGCGGGATACAGGGTGATGGGGTCGTTGTCGCACTCTTCGGCGTCGCAGCTGTCGCTGGCGGCATCGGGCGCGCTATCCGGGGCGATATCCGGAGCGGTCTCGGCATGCGAGTGGGCGTCGGGGCAATCGGCGCTGGCCGCGTGCATGCCGGCGTGCTGGAATGGGGAAGCGCTGGCATACGCCATGTTGGCGTATGCCTGGGGTAAAGCGATGAAAACAAAAAGGCACAGCAGGACGAGAGCTCGTCTCATATACAGGCAGATAGTTCTGGAACGGTCGAGTATAGCACGTCATTATTGCAGGCCTGTGACCAGCTGCTTGCGGAATTGATAAGTTTGCAGTAAATTGCGTTGTAGTAACAATTTCACTACCCGGCGAAGACGCAGCGCCGTGTCGTGAACATTGTCGCGCTGGTTGTTCCATGTTGATGCCTTTTTCTACTAACGCAGTGTTACCAGGACCACGCTTTGAAACCAATTACCGCTCTCTTGCTTGCCGCCGGCATTCTGTCGCCTTCTTTCGTGCTGGCCGCCACGCCGGCGCCGTCCGCCAAAACCCAGAAAGCCGGTGCGCCGGCGGCGGCCGTGAAGGTCACCTCGATCGAGGGCATTACCGAATACAAGCTGGCCAATGGCTTGCGCGTGCTGTTGTTTCCTGACGCCAGCAAACCCACCCTGACCACCAATATCGTCTACATGGTCGGCTCGCGCCATGAAAACTATGGCGAGACCGGCATGGCCCACTTGCTGGAACACCTGCTGTTCAAGCCCAGCGCCAACTTCGGTATCAAGAAGGGCAGCAAAACCCCGGTCGAGATCCTGAACTCGACCGGCGCCCAGTTCAACGGCACCACCTGGTTCGACCGCACCAATTACTACGCCACTTTCCCGGCCAATGATGACAACCTGCGCCAGATGCTGGCGATGGAAGCGGACCGCATGGTCAATGCCGCCATCGACCAGAACGACTTGTGGAACCCGAAGACCAACAAGGGTGAAATGACGGTGGTGCGCAACGAGTTCGAGATGGGCGAGAGCAATCCGCTGCGCGTGACCAGCCAGCGCATCCAGGCGGTGGCCTTTGACTGGCACAACTACGGCAAGTCGACCATCGGCGCGCGTTCCGATATCGAGCAGGTCAATATTCCCCGCCTGCGCGCCTTTTATCACAAGTACTACCAGCCCGATAACGCCGTGCTGATGGTGGCCGGCCGCTTCGACGAAACCAAGGTCCTGAAACAGATCAACGACCTGTTCGGCAAGATTCCAAAACCGACGCGCGTGATCGAGCCAACCTACACGGCCGAGCCGGTGCAGGATGGCGAGCGTTCGGTGACGGTGCGCCGCAGCGGCGGCACGCAACTGGTGGGCGCCGGCTACCACGTGGCGCCGGCCGGCAATCCGGAGTCGGTCGCCATCGATGTGCTGGGCGAGGTCCTGACCAGCGCGCCGGCCGGCCGCCTGCACAAGGCGCTGGTGGAAACCAAGCTGGCCAGCAAGATCATCAACAACTCCTTCAGCACCCTGGAGCCGGGCTACAACCTGTTCGGCGCGCAGGTGCCGAAGGACGGCGACTTGGACGCGGCGCAGGCCGCCATGCTGAACGTGCTCGAAGGCCTCAAATCGCAGCCGCTGACGGACGCCGAAGTGGCGCGCGCCAAGCAGAACCTGGCCAAGCAGATCGAGCTGGCGTCGTCGGATACGGCCAGCCTGACCATCGCGCTGACCGAATCGCTGGCGTCCGGCGACTGGCGCTTGTTCTTCCTGCAGCGCGACCAGCTCGACAAGGTTACCACCGCGCAAGTGCAGGCGGCCGCCGAAAAATACCTGAAGAGCTCGAACCGTACCGTGGGCCGCTTCATTCCGACCGACACGCCGGACCGCACCACGGTGCCGGCCTACGCCGACCTGGCGCCGCAGTTTGCCGGCTACACGGGCCGCGCGGTGGTGGCGCAGGGCGAGGTATTCGACCCCAGCCCCGACAATATCGAAGCGCGCACGCAGCGCTTCACCTTGCCTAACGGCATGAAGAGCGCCTTGCTGCCGAAGAAAACCAAGGGCGGCACGGTCAGCGTAGTATTGAAATTGAACCTGGGCAGTGCCGACAGCCTGGCCGGCAAGTCGGCCGTCGGCAGCTACACGGCCAATCTGCTGTCGCGCGGCACCGATAAACTGTCGCGCCAGGAAGTGAAGGACAAGTTCGACCAGCTGGGGATGCAGTTCAATGTCAGCGGCGGCGCCGAAGGCGTGACGGCATTCCTGATGGGCAAGCGCGAGAACCTGCCGGCCGCCATGGAATTGCTGGCGCAAGTGCTGCAAAAGCCGGCCCTGTCCGAAACGGAATTCCTGGAATTGCAGCGTGAACGTGTCGGCCGCGCCGAGCAGGAAATGCCCGAGCCGCAACCGCTGGCCGTCAATGCCCTGCGCCGCCTGATCGACGCCACGCCGCCCGGCCATGTACGCCACGTCGATCCGCTGCCGGTGGAGCTGGCCGCATGGAAAGGCGTCAAGGTTGCCGATGTGAAGGCCTTCCATGCCGGCTATTATGGTGCTTCCAGCGCCACGTTTGCCGCTGTCGGCGATTTCGATGCGGCTGCGCTGCAAGCGCAAGTGACCAGCTTGTATGGCAACTGGAAGGCGCAGCAGCCGTATGTGCGCATTCCAACCGCCGTCAAGCCCGTCAGTGGCGAAAAGGTCAGCCTGGAAACGCCGGACAAGGCCAACAGCGTGCTGTTCGCCGTCGCGCCGGTGCCCTTGAAAGATGACGCCGCCAGCTATCCGGCGCTGGTGATCGCCAATCACATGTTCGGTGGCGGCGCGCTGCGCAGCCGCCTGGCCGACCGCATTCGCCAGAAGGAAGGCCTGTCGTACGGCGTCGGCTCGCAATTGAGCGTGCCCGTGCATGAAGCGGCCGGCTACTGGATGGCCTACGCCATCAGCGCACCGCAAAATGCCGTCAAGGTGGAAGCGGCGCTGCGCGAGGAAATCGCCAAGGTGCTGGCCGAAGGCTTTACGGAAGCGGAACTGGCTGAGGCGAAAAAAGGCTGGCTGCAATCGGAAGAAGTGAGCCGCACCGAAGACGGTCCGCTGGCGCGTTCGCTGTCGAACTATCTGTCGGATGGCCGCACCATGGCGTACGACAAGAACCTGGAAGCGAAAGTGGCGGCCTTGACCCTGGCGCAGGTGAACCAGAGCCTGCGCGACTACCTGAAGCCGGAAGTGGTGTCGGTAGTGACGGCCGGCGATTTCGCGAAAGTGGCGAAAGAGTCCGGCGCCAAGGCGGCGACCGCGAAGTAATCCTCTGCATGTAAAAAACAGCCGGGCCATGTAAGTGGTCCGGCTGTTTTGTTTGGTGCTGTTGAAAATTAACGTGGAGCCATCTCGGCTACGTAAATTTCCACGCGACGATTGCGGGCGCGGCCGTCGTTGTCGGAGTTCGACGCGATCGGTTCACGCGCGCCGCGGCCTTCGACCACCACGCGGGTCGGCGAGACGCCGCGCATCGACAGGTAGTCGCGCGTGTGCGCGGCGCGTTCGACCGACAGCGGCTCGTTGATCGAGGCGCTGCCGGTGCTGTCCGTGTGGCCGATGATGCTCACGGTGGTGCTCGGGTTGTCGTTCAGGGTGGCGGCAAAGCGGTCGAGGATGGGGCGGAAGTTGCCCTTGATATCGGCGCGGTTGGTATCGAACGAGATGTCGCTCGGGATTTCCATTTTCAGGCGGTTGTCCGAGGTCTGCGTCACTTGCACGCCGGTACCTTGCGTCGCTTGTTCCATCGTGCGTTTCTGGTTTTCCATGCGGTTCGACCAGATATTGCCGACCACTGCGCCGGCAGCCGCGCCCAGCAGGGCGCCGCCAGCCGTGCGGCCGCTGCCGCCACCGCTGGTGGTGCCACCGATCAATGCGCCCAGGCCGGCGCCGACGCCGGCGCCAGTGGCCGTGCCGCGTTGGGTGGCCGACATGTCGGCACAGCCGGAAACGGCGATCGTCAGGGCCAGCATGCCGATCACGGATTTGGCGCCAGGGCCGGTTTTGAATGGATTCATGGAGTTTCTCCTAGTGTTGTTCTTGAAAGTACCCGGGGGGATCACCCGCACACGTTACTGCAAAATCGCCGGGCTTGCCAGTGCCAATGGAAAGACGGCGCCCGTTCGCACGTGCGCCGCCGCCAGCATCAAGCAGAGCCGGCCACAGCCTCTATAGACCGCGCCCGCTGATCAGACGCAACAGGATCATGATCACTGCCACGACCAGCAGAATATGGATGAAGCCGCCGATGGTGTAGGAAGTAACCAAACCCAGCAGCCAGAGAATGATGAGTACTACTGCGATTGTATAGAGCATGATGTGTCCTCCGTGAGTAATGTGTGGATGACCGCGAGGTGGGTGCACCTGCGCTGTCATCGGCTTTTTGCCATTTGCGTTGCTGCCGGAGTGACACTCCCTGCAAAACGCTGATGCCATGACGCATTGTCTACTTTGCTGCCGAAACTATCTGTACGGTGTCGTACATAACTCTTACTTATTCGTGTTTCCTTGCACATTGGCATGTTCTGCTTCGCCCATGCCGGGCAGCCAGGCCAGCATGCCGGCCATGCCGACGGCGCCCGCCAGGCAACTGAGCATGCCGCCGGTCAGCAGCAGCATCACGCCGAACACGGGGGCGACCGCACCGCCGGGCGCCAGGTCCAGCGCGCAAAAGCCCAATATCGTCGCCAGCATGCCGCCGCCGATAAAGCTCAGCCATATTTTGTTGCTGCCTGTAATGTCGTGCTTCATGTCCGCCTCCGTTGGTGGTGATGCGCTTTTAGATTTCCTGAGTGCATCATCTAACGACGGCGCCGACTCATCTGTGCGCCAACGAACATGATCAAAAAGAAAACGCCCGGACTGGCCGGGCGTGTGTGCAATCAGCAACGAAACAAGATGATCTTAGCCGGCGCGCAGGCCGCCGTTGACCACGCGCACGCGGTCGCCCTGGCGCCAGTTCGGCGCCGCACTTTGATGCACGGTGCGGGTCTTGCCGTTGTCCAGGCGCACCACGATGTTGTAGCTGCGCGTGGCGCGCACGCTGCCTTCGATCTGGTTGCCGGCCACGGCGCCACCGACGGCGCCCAGCACGGTGGCCAGCTGCTTGCCATGGCCGCCACCCACCTGGTTGCCCAGCAGGCCACCGACCACGGCGCCGCCGGCCGCACCCACGCCGCTACCCGAAGCGCGGGTATTGACTTCATGGATGGCTTCGATCACGCCGCAGTTGCCGCAGACCTTGGGCGCCGGTGCCGGGGCCGCCGCATATTGCGGTTCAGGCTGTGGTTGTGGGCGTGGTGCTGGCGCCGGCTGTGCCGCCAGTTGCTGTGGCTGCTGTTGGGGGAGGGCGGCCAGCGGCTGGGCGCCTGCCGGTGGTGCGATCGCCTGCAGGCTGGCCAGCTGTTCGCTGGAGGCGGCGCTGCTCAACGGTGCGGCTTCGCGGCTGTCCGAGGTGGGCAGCCAGCCCATCAGGGCGGCCGTGCCGACGCCGCAAAACAGCACCACGGCAACGGCCGCGGCGAGGATCAGGGGATGCAAGGATTTGGTGGTGGTGGTCATGAAATGCTCCTGTCTTGTCTGTGAATGAAATCTGGATGGCTGGCGCCGGGAAGGGCGCGCTCTGAATCTCTGCTTGAATCTTGTTATTGGCTTGAGGCCCCGAGTGTGCGTCGCCACGTGATTCGCTTCCGTGCGTCACCGTACATACATGCGCAAGGCGGCCCCGTAGGCTAAGTAAAAATTATGTCGAGTTGTAACGACACCAAGGAAAAGGCAATGCCATCAATGACCGCTACCATCAACCTGCCCCGTGATGCAGGCCGCTCCGGTCTGGCCTCGGCCGCTGCGGGCAACCGCCTGCTGGCCAGCCTGCCGGAGTCCGACCTCAAGCATCTGTCGGCGCTGTTCGATACCGTCACGGTCGACGTCGGCGACGTGCTGTACGAGCCGGGCCAGCCGATCGGCCACATCTATTTTCCGGGCGACTGCCTGATCTCGCTGCTGGCCGTGGCCGAAGGCCGCATGACGCTCGAAGTGGGCTCGGTCGGCCGCGAAGGCGTGCTGGGCGCCTCCGTCGCGCTGGGCCATGAACTGGCGCAGGTGCGCGCCGTCGTCCAGCGTTCCGGCAGCGCCAGCCGTATCGCGCGCGCCGATTTCTGCGCCGAATTCGCCCAGCTCGAGTCGCTGCAGCGGCTGCTGTACCGTTACACCGACACCCTGCTGGCGCAAGCCATCCAGATTGCCGTGTGCAGCCGCTTCCACGTGCTCGAAGCGCGGCTGGCCCGTTCGCTGCTGATCACGCGTGACCGCCTGCAGTCGGAAAAATTTCACCTGACGCATGAATTCCTGGCCCACACCCTCGGCGTGCGGCGGGTCGGCGTGACCAAGGCGGCCAGCGCGCTGCAGCAGCAGAAACTGATTACCTATAGCCGCGGCAATATCGAGATCCTCGATTCGGCCGGGCTGGAAGCGGTATCGTGCCGCTGCTATGAACTGGTCAAGGATACGGGCACGGCCGGCATGGCCAATGTTTTTGTATAGCTCCAGGCGCCAGGCGCAAAAAAGCGGGGCGGCTACCGAAGTAGCCGCCCCGCTTTTTTGCTTGCCGAAGATTACTTCGGTTTGACCTGGTTACCGATCACGCCGCCGACGGCGGCGCCGCCCACTGCGCCAACGGCGCTGCCGCCGGTCAGCACGGAGCCGGCAACGGCGCCGATGCCGGCGCCGACAGCGGTGTTTTTATCCTGGCCGGACATATTGGCGCAAGCGGTCAGGCTCAGCACCAGTGCGGCGATGGAAGTGGTAGCGGCGAGTTTTTTAATCGTTTGCATGGTAGTTCTCCTTTGGATTCAGTCCCGTGGCGCCGGCAGGGTAGAGGCCGGTAATAAGGTACGCCAGTCAATGTTCAGGCACAGTTACAGAATAGGTTTGCAAGGTATTAAAATCTGTTCGGCAACGCACATAGGGGTGTAACAAATGTAAATGCGACATCGCGCCTCAGCGTGGCAGGGCCCGCTCGCCGGTCTTCGGTTTGGCGCCCTGGCGTGCACGGGTCTTGCCCGGCTGGGGCGCCACCGGCTTGCGGCTGGCCTGGTTCAGCAAGCTGGCGCATTCGCTCTGTTCTCCGGGGCCGGCATTGACCAGCGGCAGCAGGGCGGCAAACGGCGCCACCGCCGCCAGCGCCAGCGCACCGCCGGCGCGCAGCGCCACCACGCCCTTGTCGATACTGACATCGGGGTCGCTGAAGGTGCCCTTCACATAGATCGGTGCGCGCAGCGAGAAGATGCGCACGCCCTTGCTGTCGGGTTGCAAGGTCAGATCGAGTTTTTCATTTTCCAGGTTGATGGTGCCGTCGACATGCAAGGTGGCATCGTCCGTGTCGACGATGAACTGGCGCGTCTGCATCAGGCCATGCGTGACGCCGAAACTGGCCGCCATGCAATTGAGTTTGACCTGCTTGTCGCCCGACAGCTTGGCCAGCACCACGCTGCCGATGTTCAGGCCCATCTCTTCAAGCAGCAGCTTGCTGACGCTGCCCCCATTGATCAGTGCCTTGACTTCGCCATTGGAATTGCCCAGCAAGCTGGCCACCGAGTTGCCGGTGGCGGTGAGTGCCGCGTCGCCATTGATCTGGCCCACGCTGGCTTGCAATGGTTTGAGGTTGGGAAACAGCTGCTTGATCTGCATGCGGCGCGCGCTCGCCTTCAGTTCGGCGGCGATGCGCCCGGGCGCTGTCTTGCCGCTGCCGTCCATCCGGATCTGCGACACCAGCGTGCCGCCGGCGATATTGAAGTTGAGCGGGTTGAGCGAGAGCACGCTGTCGTTCAGCACGATATGCGTGTCGACCTGGCTGATCGGCAGGTTGGCGTCGCGCGTGATGGTGTCGGCCGTGTAGCGCACGTCGGCGTCGAGGCTGGCCCAGCGTTCGGTCTTGAATGTTTCGATCGGCAACACGCGGCCGGCCGGCTGGTTCAGTTGCGCGCCGCGCTGCACCTTGCTGGCGCGGTTGTCGGCGCCCACCAGCGGCCCCAGGTCGTTCAAGTGCAGCAGCTTCGAATGGACATTGCCGGTCAACACATTGCGCGGCTTGCGCTCGGAATACTTCGCGCTGCCGCTGATATCGCTGGAGCCCACCTTGCCGGTGAATTTGTCATAGATCCAGTCGCTGCCGCCGCGCTTGAGCACACCGGTCAGATGTCCTTGCGCGCTGAACGGCGGCGTTTCCGGCAGCAGCACGCCGGTCAAGGCATACAGCTGGGCCATGCTGGGGCCCGATATTTTCAGCAGCACGTCGAGCGCGGCCAGCCTGGTCGGGCGCGTCAGCGTGCCGTCGATGGCCAGGGTGGTGCCGCCCGACCGCATCTCGGCCTGCAGCGGGAACGGCGTACTTTGCTGCTGCAGCGACAGCACGCCGCCGGCCTTGCCGCTGCCTTTCACGGGCGCGCCGCGATAGGTGCCGGCCAGGGTCCAGGCGATGCCGTAGCGCGCGTCAACGATGGTGTCGACGTCGGCGCGCATGGTTGAGTTGGTGATGCCATCCTCCAGATACACCGTGCCTTTGCTGAAGACCACGCTTTGCAGCTCGAACTGCCACGACGAACCGGGGTTCTGTTTTTCAAACGTCCAGTTGTTGTTGCCGTCCTTGCCGCGCAGCAGGCGTAGCTGCGGCGCGTCGAAACGCAGTTCGGGTATCACGATCTTTTTATCAAGCAAGGCCAGCGGGTCGAGCGAGAAGGCCAGCTGGCTGACGCTGGCCGACTGCGGATGGCGCGGATCGGCGACGATGCCGGCCGGATTGCCCATGCGCACATCGCGCGCCTGCAGATGTGGCCAGGGCAGGTAGTCGCGCCAGCCGCGCTGTTTTTCCGCTGACGCCGGCTGGCGCCAGGCCAGCGCCAGGTCGCCTTCGATGGCGAACGGGCGGCCCAGCGCTTCGCTGGTGCGGGCGTTGAGCCAGGGCTTGGCGCGGTTCCAGTCGGCATGCATCAGCACGACGATGGTGACGGCCGGCACGGCGACCAGCAGGCCGGCGGTGGCGAGGACGATCTTCGCGCGGCGCGATTTGGGGAGCGGCAGGTAAGGCATGGAGCAATCTTTCCGGATAATTCTGGCGAGCGGTACAGGGTGCGGGAGTATGCCCGATGCTACAGCAAAAGCGCGGTTTTTCCCGTCCATTTGTACGCTGGCGCACGTTGTTGCGCTGACTATTGTCGCTTTCGTACGCTATGTGCGGCACCGAACTGATAGCGCCCGTGGCAGGGGCTATAACGTCATACATCAGGCGCCGCTTCATGCATCAGCGTGGCGCCGTAGCACAAGTTTTGATGCCCCCTAAAGTTATCCGATTCATGTTCTCCAGGAGAAAAAAAATGACAAACCGAGATCTTTTGAAATCCCCGCTGACCGCCCTGGCCGCCTGCGCCACCGCCGTCGTCCTGATGACCGGCTGCGCCAGCCAGAAAACGCCGGCCACCGCCGACGTGGCCGTATCGCGTGCCGCACTCGACAACGCCGCCAGCGCCGGCGCCGCCGAACTGGCGCCCGATGAAATGCGTTCGGCCCGCGAAAAAATGATGCGCGCCAACCAGGCGCTGAAAGACCGCGACTACAAGCTGGCACGCGAGCTGGCCGACCAGGCGCAAGCCGATGCCAAGCTGGCGCAAAGCAAGGCCAATTCGACCAAGGCGACCACCGCCGCCGACGAAATCAACGAGAACATCCGCGTCATGCGCGAAGAACTGAACCGCGCCAACAGTCAAGCTCCCCAACAATAAGAACAGGAACCCATCATCATGAAAAAAGCTACCTACACCACGATTCCCGGCCTGCTGGCCATGGCTGCCCTGGTTGCCGCCTGCAGCTCCGCGCCAACCACCACCAGCCTGCTCGACCAGACCCGCGGCGACTACATGGCCGCCCAGTCGAACCCGATGGTATCGACCTATGCGGCGCGCGAATGGCGTGACGCCAGCGCCGCGCTGGAAGCGGCAAATGCCGCCGCCACCCGCCAGGAAGACAAGGAGCAGGTCGACAAGCTGGCCTATCTGGCCAAGCAAAAAATCGCCACCGCACAGGAAGTCGCCAAGCAGAAAGCCGCCGAGGCTGATGTCGCCAACGCTGGCAAGCAGCGCGACGAATTGCGCCTCGAAGCACGCACCCAGCAGGCTGACCAGGCCACCGCCCGCGCCCAGGCTGCGCAGGCGGCTGCCGAAGCGGCCAAGGCCCAGGCGCAAAGCGCTGAAATGGCGACCCGCGATGCCCAGGCCCGCGCTAGCGCCCTGGAAATGCAACTGGCCGACCTGGCCGCCAAGAAAACCGAACGCGGCATGATCATCACCCTGGGCGACGTGCTGTTCGGCACCGACAAGGCCGACCTGACTTCGAACGGCGTCAACACCGCCAACAAGCTGGCCGAAGTGCTGAAAAACAATCCGCAGCGCACCGTGCTGATCGAAGGCTTTACGGACAGCACCGGCAGCGCCGCGCATAACCTGGAACTGTCGCAGCGCCGTGCCGAGTCCGTGCGTAACGCCTTGCTGGGCCAGGGCATCGCCCGCGACCGCATCGCCACGCGCGGCTATGGCGTCGCTTACCCTGCGGCGGGCAACGATACGGCGGCGAATCGCCAGCTGAATCGCCGCGTGGAAATCGTGCTGTCGGAAGACAACACGGCCATTCCCGCCCGTCGTTAATCTGAACTGATTGGTGTCACGCGCGGCACGGGGCAGGCGCCCTGTGCCGCGGCAGTACCAAGGCAGCGCCGGCCCTGTTTGGCCGGCGGATACCCACGCTAGAATTGAGAGGAAAATTATGTCCGATACTTCAGTTGCCACTCCTTCGGGAATCGATACCGCCGCCATTCGCGCCGCCGCCCGCAATCTGGACGATGGCGCCGTCACGGAAGGCTACCAGGGAAACCGCCAGGAAGTCATCACCATGTTGAATGGCGCCCTGGCGACCGAGCTGGTGTGCATTGCACGCTACAAGCGCCATTACTACACCGTGAGCGGACGTGATAACGGCACCATCAAGGCCGAGTTCCTCGAACATGCTCAGCAGGAACAGGAACACGCCGACTGGCTGGCCGAACGCATCGTTCAATTGAACGGCAAGCCAGATTTTAATCCGGCAACATTGCTTGAGCGCAGCCATGCCGAGTATGATGACTCCGACGACGTGCAAAGCATGGTCAAGGCCAATCTGATCGCCGAGCGCGTGGCGATCGAATCGTACCGCCAGATGATCGTCACGATCGGCGAGAAGGACCCGACCACGCGCCACTTGTTGATCAAGATCATGGCCGTCGAAGAAGAGCACGCCGACGACATGCGCGATCTGATGGAATAAGCTTTCGTCAAAACGTTGTCACCACAATACATTCATCCACCGCTGAGGAGTTTAACCATGTTGGAAAACAATATCACCACCGTCAATAACGATGTCAAAACCCTGGTGAAAGATGCCCAGGCATTGTTCAGCGCCGCTGCCGCCCTGACCGGCGAAAAAGCCGACGAAGTGCGCGTCAAGGGCATGAAAACCCTGGACGCCGCCCTGGTCAAGGCGCAGGAAGCCCAAGCCGCCGCCATCGTGTCGGCCAAGGAACTGGCATCCCAAGCTGATGGCTATGTGAAAGAAAACCCATGGCGCACGGTGGCCCTCGCCGCTGGCGTCGGCGTGCTGATCGGCTTTATCCTGGGCCGCAAGTAACCAAGTCGGGAGCGATATGGACAAGTCTGCTTCGTCTCACCAGGGGCCGGGATTGATCGCCTCGATCGCCGGCCTGGCCAGAAACGCGGTCGGACTGATGTTGTCGCGGCTGGAACTGGCAAGCATCGAATTGTCGGAAGTGCGCAACCATCTGCTGCAACTGGTCGTCATTTTCGCCCTGGCGATGGTGGCGGGCCTGTTTGCCATCGCTTATGGCAGCGTGCTGGTGGTCTTCCTGGCCTGGGATAGTCTGGGCTGGAAGATACTGCTGATCATGACGGCCGTGTTCCTGCTGCTGGCTGTCGGGCTCGTCATGTACGCGCGCGCGATGCTACGTCAAGGCAAGCTTTCGCTGCCAGCCACCATGGCTGAATTGAAGGCCGACCGCGACATGCTGATCTAGTACCAGCTGGCAAGGCCCGCACGGAATCGCTTCCCTGCGGGCCTTGTCTTTGCCATGCTGCCCAAGGAGAAACACTCATGTCGGACCACGACAAAATGACGCTGCAAGCGGCGCGCAAGCGGCAATTGATTGCCGAAGGCGAACTGTACCGCGTGAGCATCGTGCATGCCCGCGCCAATGTGGGCCATGCGCTGCGCCCCGAAACCATGCTGCAGGGCGTGATGCACACGGTGAGCGGCTTTGCCGGCCACCGCGTCGAATCACTGCTGGCGCCGGGCGGCTTTCGCCTGCAAAGCCTGATGCCTTACGCGATGACGGCGCTGTCCTTCATCGGCCGCAAGAAGCTGGTCAAGCCGGCGCTGGTGCTGGTGGCCGTCGCCGCCGTTGCCGCCGGCTGGCTGCGGCGCAAGCACTGAAACTGCAGCACCATCCCGAACGCCGTCATTGACGGCGTTTTTTTTGCATGAATCTTTTTATTTTTCCATGAAGCCGGGCACGAATCCCTCTTCGGTCAGGGCCTGGATGACGCCGCGCAGCAGGTAATTGTGCGTGAAACGGATAGCATATTGCCTGGCGCCCGGGTAGATCGCTTGCAGCATGTTCAGTTCCACCAATTTTTTTATCTGATAGGTGCGCTGGTTGTCGGTCAGCTTGGGCATGACTTTTTTCAGGTCTGCCGACTTCGCACTTTTCAGTCGTACAACTTCCAGCAGGACCTGGTGTTCGTCAGGCGTGATCAGTTGCCGCTCGCGTGACAGGCGGAGTGCCGGCACGAGAATTTTTTGCTCGATGTAGTCGTATCGCGTCAGCCGATCCACCTTCTGCAGTTCCAGTAAAATCCCCTCCAGCACGTAGATGCACCAGTTTTCAATGCCCTTTGTCGTCCCGGTATCCGCCGCACCGAGCATCTGGTAGTAGCGCTCCCGGTTGTTGCAGAAGACTGCGGTCGGATTCAATATGCGCCCATCCTTGACGTTGAATCCGTACTTGATGAGCAAGGCATAGGTCAGCAGGCGAACGACCCTTCCATTTCCATTTGAAAAAGGATGAATCCAGCCAAACCGGTGGTGGGTGAGGGCCACCTTCATCAGGTCGTATTTTGGCGCCGAGGCATGGTTGATGAAGTCAGTCAGCTCCTTCATGTACTGCGGCACCGCAACTGCTTCGGGTGGCAGATGTGCCGACATGGCAATCCTTACCGATCCCTCCCGATACGCGCCCGGTGTCTGGTCCCCTTCGCGCTCCAGCGTGCGGACGGCAATCTCGTGCAGCTCACGGATGAACGTTTCGGTCAATGGCGCGCCCGGTTCCATGGCCTGCTCGACATACCTCATCGCCAATTCGATGTTGGTGATTTCTTTCATCTGGTCGCCACCTCCAGCTGTGCCGCCGTCCTGTATGGTTGCGTCGACAAGGTCGGCCAGGGTGGTGTGATTGCCTTCGATGCGAGCCGACCCCAGGCTTTCCAGCATGTGGAAGATGTGCTTGAGCTGGAAGAACACGTCTGGCGGCGTGCTGCCGCCCAGTCGCAGGCGCCGGAGATGCTCCAGTTCGTTGACGACATCGACCAGCGGCGAGTCGAATGTCGGGTTGCATAGCTTGAGTTCAACGTGTTCGAACTTGGGATTGCTCATGGTATACACCCTTGCTATTGACAATGGTGTCAATAATTATCTCAAATTTCATCTAAAAAGTCTTTTTTAATCAATTGCTTGTAAATTTTTATGTAAACTATTAACTTGAAAAGATCGGTGAAGTATCTGGAAAATCGTCGCAAAGCATCAGGAAAACTATCTGTATCACGGTTTTCGGGTGTGATGTCGTATGCCGGGCTTGCAAGGTGCGCCGTGCGGCTGTGCCTTACCCATGCCATGCGTCCTGCGCCGGCCCGCGCGATCCCTTACAATGAATCACGGTGCAGCCTTGCACGCCAGAGCCCGGAGTTATCTTGACGACCATGATCAATCCCTTGAATCCCGCGCGCATGCGCATCGTGCTGGTGCTGCAGGGCGGCGGCGCCCTGGGTGCCTACCAGGCCGGCGTGTACCAGGCGCTGCACGAACATGCGCTGGCGCCCGACTGGGTGGTGGGCACCTCGATCGGCGCCATCAATGCGGCCATCCTGGCCGGCAACAAGCATGAGGACCGGCTGGTGCGGCTGAAGGAGTTCTGGCGGCGCGTGTCGCACCGCGACAGCATCGACATGACGCGCGTGGGCGATGCGCAGCGCCGCTCGAATATCTGGCTGGCCACGCTCGACACGGTGCTGCGCGGCGTGCCCGGCTTCTTCAAGCCACGCCTGTTCAGCCTGTTTCCCGCCGGCCTGGCCGTGCCGCCCGAAGAGGCGAGCTACTACGACACCAGCGAGCTGGCCACCACCCTGGAAGAACTGGTCGATTTCGACTACCTGAACCAGCCCGGCGGCATGCGGCTGTCGGTGAACGCGCTGCGCGTGAAATGCGGCAGCCTGCACAGTTTCGACAGCCAGCACCAGCGCCTGGACGTCGACCATATCCGCGCCAGCGGCGCCTTGCCGCCCGGTTTTCCCGGTGTGCGCGTCGATGGCGATCTGTACTGGGATGGCGGCCTGTATTCGAATACGCCGCTGGAAACCGTGCTCGACGACACGCCCCATGTCGACACCCTGGTCTTCATGGTCGACCTGTGGAGTTCGGAAGGGCCGGAACCGACCACCCTGGACGAAGTGCAGACGCGGCAAAAAGACGTCACGTTTGCCTCGCGCTCGAAGCGCCATATCGAGGACTACGTCAGCACGCATACCCTGCAGCACAAGCTGCGCGAGCTGTACGCGAAACTGCCCGACAACGCTCACAACCGCCAGCAGACCGAGGAGCTGATCGCGCTTGGCTGCGACAGCACCATGCACATCGTGCGCCTGCCGTATGCGGGCCGCGACTGGCATATGGCGGCCAAGGACATCAATTTTTCCAAGGGTTCGATCGAATGGCGCTGGGAGCAGGGCTACCAGGATGGCCTGCGGGCCGTCAAGGCGGCCGGCTGGCTGGCGTTCGTCACGGAAGACACGCCGCTGGTGGTGCACGAGCTGCCGCCGTACGAGCGCAGCACGGTATAGACGTTATTTCGGATGGGCCGCGTCGCGCAGTGCCTGCGCGTTGGCCATGTCCTGGCGATACGTGTCTTGCGCGGCTTTCAGGCAGGCGCTGCGATCGGAAGGTGCTTCCTGGCGGCAGGCTTTTTTTGCCTCGCCCAGGGCGGCGCCGATTTCCTTGTGCAAGGTGCGCAGCTGGGCTTGCGGCGTGCTGTCGGCCTGGTACCAGCGGGCCGGGTCGCCGGCTTGCGGCGTGCCGGTGGGCGTCCCGGTTTGCGCCAGGGACCATGGTGCGGCGCAGGCCAGCAGCAGGGCGGTCAAAGGGGTGGCGACAAGCTTGTTCATGGTAGTTCCTCTCAGAATGAAAAAAGGCGCCGCGGCGCCTTTTTTCGTTATCGTTACAGCCTGCCTGTCAGTAACAGCAGGATCAGGATCACGACGATCAGCCCGGCCACGCCGCTGGGGCCGTAACCCCAGCTGCGGCTGTGCGGCCAGGTCGGCAGCACGCCGATCAGCGCCAGGATCAAAATAACCAGAATAATGGTGCCCATGGTAACTCCTTGTAGTGTGCGGTAGGGGAAGGGCCCGGCGGGGCCATCACGCGGCGATCACGCCGTCATGGATTAATAGCGGTAGACGCGGCCGTCGATGACGCGCACGCGGTTACCCGGATTCAGGTCATAGATGCTGTCCTGCACCACGTTGCGGTACTGGCCATTGTCCAGGCGTACATTGATCTGGTAATTCTGTGCCTGCTGCTGGCGACCTTCGACCTGGTTGCCGACGACGCCACCGGCGACGGCGCCGGCCACGGTGGCGGCGGTGCGGCCGCTGCCCGAACCGATATTGCTGCCCAGCAGGGCGCCCGCGATACCGCCGACCACCGCGCCCGCGCCGCTGGTTTGTGCACGGCCCTGGACGGCCTGGATCGAATCGATGGTGCCATAGGTGGCCGATTCAGGCTGCGAGCCATTGTAGTTTTGCGATGGGGCGGTACTGGCGCAACCACTCAGTACGGCGGTCGCGGCAAGCATCAGTGCAGCCAAGGTGGCGTTGGTTTTCATTTTATTCTCCTGACGTTGTTAAAGTGCATGAGCTCATCTTAGGCAGGGCGAATGCCGCGGTCTGTACGCTGCCGCACGTACTTATTTGTTGCCTGATTTCCATATCCGGCATGGGCCGCTCTCTTCATTTGTGGTTATTTGTCCCCTGTTTGCCTTGCGATGTGAAATTAGCCAGCTTGTGTACGGCAGCGTACAGAACGTCGTCGGCGATCCACGTAAAACGGTAGTCATGCCACGCAGATCGGCAAAAGATCATCTACCAGGGAGCATCACATGAATAACAAAAATATCAGCAAGACCTTCGCCGCAGTCCTCGTGGGCCTGGCTTGTGCAGCATGGGGTGGCGCCGCAGTGGCCGCCACGCCGGAAGCAAAAGCCGCCTACAAGACGGCCAACGACCAGGCTGGCGTCAATTACAAGGCCGCTCACGCCGAGTGCGAAAAAATCACCGGCAATCCGAAGGACGTCTGCATCGCCGAAGCGAAAGCCGTGCGTGCCTATGACGAAGCGGTGGCCCAGGCCCAATACACGAACACCTTGCGCGCCTATACCAAGGCCCGCGTCAAGATTGCCGATGCCAACTATGACGTCGACCTCAAGCGCTGCGATGCGCTGACCGGCAACGACAAGGATGTCTGCGTCAAACTGGCCAAGTCGACCAAGGTGGCGGCCCTGGCCGATGCCAAGGCGGACAAGAAAGTCATCGAAGCGCGCAGCGATGCGCGTGAAGACAAAAGAAAAGCCGAGTACAAGGTCGCCACTGAAAAGTGTGACGCCCTGGCCGGCGCAGCCAAGGACGAATGTGTAAAGGCTGCAAAAACCCAGTTCAACTATTAAGCGTTTCAAACGCTTGAATTGAACTGTAATAAGAAGCTCATTTTGAGCACCCTTGATTGACCACTCCTAAGGAAAATACCATGAAATTCACCAAATCTATCGCTACCGGCCTGTTCGTTGCTTCCCTGTTCGCCGTTGCTGGCTGTGCTTCGACCCCAACCAAGGAAGGCACGGGCGAATACGTCGACGACGCACTGGTCACCACCAAGGTGAAAGCCAGCATCATCAACGAGCCGACCCTGAAAGCCACCGAAATCAACGTCGAAACCTTCAAGGGCGTGGTACAGCTGAGCGGCTTCGTTGCCCAGCCAGGTGATGCCGCCAAAGCCGGCGAAATCGCCCGCGGCGTCAAAGGCGTGAAATCGGTCAAGAACGATATTCGCGTCAAGTAATTTCAAGTCATTGTCCGTCCCGCCGAAGCGCCTGCCATGACGGCAGGCGCTTTGGCCATCCACAGACCGTAGCGGGAGTCTCATGAACCACCCAGCCGAACTTCCTCCCAAGGCGGTTGCCGCCGCTCCTGCCGAGCCACCTGCAAGCACGCCTGTGGAGCCCCAGCTTGACCCGGCCTTGCGCCTGCCGCTGCATGTCAATGCGCGTGGCCTGGCGCTCGGCATTATCGCCACTGTGAGTTTTGTCTATGCGCTGCAGTGGGCGCAGAAATTCCTGATACCCGTCATCTTCGGCATCTTCATTGCCTATACCCTCAATCCGCTCGTCGCCTGGCTGGAAAAAATCCGCTTGCCGCGGGCCATCGGCGCCACCGTGGTCACCGCGCTGATCCTGTTCGGCTCCATCGTCGTCATCGAGCGCGTGCAGGGTGAATTCGAATCCATCGTCGAAGAATTGCCGGCCGCCACGCACAAGCTGGCGCGCCTGATCGCCGCCAACACGGGCGGCAAGGAAAGCACGTTTCAAAAGATGCAGGCGGTGGCCAATGAAATCGAGCAGGTGGCCGCCGGCGCCGAAGCGCGCCGCAACGTGCGCCGCGCCGCCGCCGCCGAAGGCCCGAATTTCAAGATCATGGACTGGGTCTGGGCCGGTTCGCTGGGCCTGATGGGCTTTGTCAGCCAGGCCACCATGGTGATTTTCCTGGTGTTCTTTTTGCTGCTGTCGGGCGATACCTTCAAGCGCAAGCTGGTCAAGCTGACAGGGCCGTCGCTGAGCCGCAAAAAAGTCACCGTGCATATCCTGGAAGATATCAACACCTCGATCCAGAACTATATGTTCATGCTGCTGGTCACCAATGTCTTGCTGGCGCTGCTGATGTGGGTGGTGCTGCATTTCATCGGCCTGGAAAATGCGGGCGCCTGGGCCATCATGGCCGGCTTGCTGCACATCATTCCCTATTTCGGCCCCCTGTTGATCACCATCGCCACCGGCCTGGTCGCCTTTCTGCAGTTCGAATCGCTGGAAATGGTCTTGCTGGTGATGGCCACCTCGCTCGGCATCGCCACCCTGGTCGGGACCTTTGTCACCACCTGGATGACCGGGCGCATCGCCCGCATGAACCCGACCGCGGTGTTTGTGAGCCTGCTGTTCTGGGGCTGGCTGTGGGGCGTCTGGGGCTTGTTGCTGGGCGTGCCCATCATCGTCATCGTCAAGGTGGTGGCCGAGCGCGTGCAGGGCATGGAAGTGGTGGCGGAGTTGCTGGGAGAGTAGGTGGGGTAGGTCGGGTTAACCCGCAGGGCGTAACCCGACACCACCAGTGATGCCAACAATGTTGTCGGATTACTGAAAATGGCGGGCCGGAGGCGCGGGCCCGAGAAAATGCCGATGGCGGCGTTGCAGCTCCTCGCCGTACATGCGTACTGTCTTCGTCGCTGCGCCTTGCCCTCCCCGCTTGGCCCGGAACGCCTTTGCGGGCGGCAGTGGTGTTATCCGACAACAGTGTTGGCGCATGACGGCATAAAAAAACGGCATCCTCGGATGCCGTTTTTTATTGCGCAATAATCACATCACGACTGGTGCCGCTTCAATACCTTGGTCACCAGGTCGCCATCTTCCGTCTTCGGTGCGTCTTTCATGCTGCCCAGTTGTAAGGTGAACTGGCGCGTGAATTCGGCGCCGAGGAAAAAGATCTGCGCCGAGTAGTAAATCCAGATCAGCAGCGCCACCAGCGAGCCGGCCGCGCCATAGCTGCTGGCCACGCCGCTGTTGCCGATGTACACGCCGATCGCGTATTTTCCCAGCGAGAACATGAAGGCCGTGCCGAGCGCGCCGATCATCACGTCGCGCCACGACAGGCGCACCCGCGGCAGCATTTTGTAGATGACGGCAAACAGGCAGGCGATCACGCCGAAGCCGATCAGGTTCGACAGGACGGAAAACAGCACGGCGGCGTCTTTCCAGTGTCCTTCCCAGTAATTTTCCAGGATCGCCATGGCGGCGCTGATGACCAGCGACACCATCAGCAGGAAGGCCAGCACCAGCACCAGGCCAAACGACAGCAGGCGCGTGCGCAGCATGTCCCAGGCGCCCGATTCCTTCAGAGCCGGTACTTGCCAGATTTCATCCAGGCTGGCCTTCAGCTCGGCAAACACGCTGGTGGCGCCGAACAGCAGCAGGGCGCCGGCGATCAGGGTGGCGATGCGGCCTTGGTCGTGGTTCTGGGCGCCGGCCAGCACCAGCTGGATCGCTTCGGCGCCCTGCGTGCCGAGCAAGCCTTGCAGCTGGGCCATCAGTTCGCCGCGCGCGGCGGACTGGCCATAGAAAAAGCCGGCGATGGCGATCACCAGCACGAGGATGGGAGCGACGGAAAACAGAGTGTAATAGGCGAGCGCGGCGCCCTTGCTGGACGCGCGGTGTTCCAGCCATTCGGTAACGGAGCAGACGATGACGCTGCGCATCGTCTTGCCCAGCGGCGCCAGCCTGGCCAGGCGGGGATTGCGGCTAGAAATAGTCATGCGTGGCTTTCAATGGAAAAAAGGGGCCGCGGCCCCTTTTTTTAACAGTGGCGTACCACTAACAAACGTAATTATCGTACGCGGCGCTCGATCGTGATTTGCTCGACTTCAACGCGACGGTTCGGTTCCAGGCACTTGATCAGGTCAGCGCGTTTCTTGTTATCGCAAGTAACCACTGGATTGGTCGAACCCTTGCCTTCGGCGCTCAGGCGGTTGGCGGCAACACCTTTGGCAACCAGGTATTCCTTGACCGAATCAGCACGTTGCTGGGACAGTTTCTGGTTGTACTTGGCCGAACCGATACGGTCGGCGTAGCCGCTGATGACCACGTTGTTGACATCCGGTGCTGCGCTCAGCACGCGGGCGATTTCGTCCAGCTTGGTCTGGGTCGGGGCCAGCTTGGCGCTGTCGAACGCGAACAGTTCGGTCGCGGCCATCGTTACTTTTTCAAAGCGTGGCGCTGGTGGCGGCGGTGGTGGTGGCGGCACGACCACGACGACTTCTTCACGCACTGGCGGCGGTGGGGCTGGCTGGGCGGCGACCGGCGGTTTGTCGAAAGCGTAGTTCAGGCCGACGTTGACATACCAGTTGCTCGATTTGCTTTGTGGGAAGGTATTGCCGCGCAGGAAGCCATGCACATTGCGCACGTCCAACTGGGTCGACCACTGGTCGGTCAGCTTGCTCTGGAAACCCAGGCCCAGGTTGGCGTATGGGGAGCTCTTGCTGCGTTCGCCCAGAGGACCGTTGTCCTTGTCGCGCTGCATGCCGGCGCCGACGACGACGAACGGAGCGAATCCTGGATTACGGGTGAAGAAGTACAGGCCATCGACGCCCAGCGTATTTTGCTGGTAGCGGTTGCCATTGTCTTTCGAACGGGTGTAGGTGGTACCAAACTGCATGTCCCACTGTGGCGAAACTGGCTTACCAAAGCGCAGACCAGCGCCATAGCCGGTTTTGTCGGAAGAGAAATCCGAATCTGGTTTCGAAGCATTGATGCTTGGTTGAATGTACCAGGATGGATTGATTTCCTGAGCCTGTGCACCGAAGGACGAGCACAAGACGGCGGCGGCAACGGCGATTTTTTTTAAATTATTCACAAGTAACTCCCAACGTTAATAGAGATTTTTTCTTAACACATCAAACGACTAGATGGTCTGCGTTCTACTGCGACAACAATTCCAGATGCGCATGTTTTGTTTGAGATGCACTGCTGTTGGATTGGAGAATACGTTTCCGAGTTCAACCGGTCGGTGCGTTAGCGCACAAAGGATTGTTGTATATCAATGGTGTTGCAAAACTGAGACAAATACAACACTTTTAAGCACTAAATTGTTTAGTCCTTTTCACTACGCGGCATGAAATCGCCAGAGGGCACAGGCGTCTATCGTACGACTGGGCCATGCCGACCGATGTATATTAACAACAATGGCGAGCTTGATAACTTATACAACAGTGTTATAGCCAGCCTCGCCCGACCAGTCTGCTTTTTCCGCATTGTCAGCTGTCCTACCAGGAGCCATCCCGTGCCCAACCTCCACCCCAAGTCCATGCTGCTGTGCCTGGCCAGTGTTGTGCTGTCTGCCGTCGTGCAGCCCATGGCCCGGGCCGACAGCGGCGTGGCAAGCTTTTCGCCCACCGGTACCGTCAAGGCCGTGCGCCAGGTCAGGGTGCGGTTTGGCACGCCGATGGTGCCGTTCGGCGACATGGCGCTGCCCGCGCCATTCACCATCGATTGCGGCAAGGCGGCGCCGGCCGTGGTGGCGGGCACGGGGCGCTGGGCCGATGAGCGCAACTGGGCGTATGACTTCGAGCGCGACTTGCCGGGCGGCGTGGCCTGCACTTTTGCCTTGCAAGCCAACTTGAAGGACCAGGCGGGCAAAGCCGTGCAGGGCCAGGCCAGCTACCGCTTTTCCACCGGCGGGCCGGCCATCGTTGACGCGGCGCCCCATGACGGCCAGCGATATATCGATGAAAACCAGGTGTTCGTGCTGGGCCTCGATGCGGTGCCGGATGAGGCCAGCATTGCCGCCAACGCGTATTGCCGCGCCGACGGCATCAATGAAAAGATCGCCGTGCGCCTGCTGCAGGGCAAGGAACTGGAGCAGATACTGGCCTTGCGCAAGCATTTTCTCGACCGCTACCTGAGCGTGTACTTCAAGGCCCGCGGCAGCGAGTGGAAGAGCGGCATGCTGGCGCGCGGCAAGGGCGCGCCGCCGCTGCCCGTCACCGTGCTGCAGTGCAAGCGCAGCTTTCCCGCCGACGCCAAGGTATCGCTGGTATGGGGCGCCGGGATCGCCAGTGCCGGGGCTGGCGGCATCGCCACCGACAAGGCGCAGACCCTGAACTTCAAGACGCGGCCCGACTTCACGGCCCGCTTCAGCTGCCAGCGCAGCAATCCGAAAGAGCAGTGCATCCCCTTCCTGCCGATGCGCGTGCAGTTTTCCGCGCCCGTAAAAGCGGAACTGGTGCGCGCCATGACCTTGAAAGGCGATGGCAAGACCTGGCAGCCGAGCTTGGCCGAAGGCGAGGAAAAGGCCGAATTCCTCACCGCAGCGACCTTCAAGGGGCCGTTTCCCGAGCAAGCCAGCCTGGTGCTGGCGCTGCCGCCCACATTGCAGGACGACGCCGGCCGCGACCTGCTCAACCGCGCGCGCTTTCCCATGACGGTGCGCACCGGCGAGCAGCCGCCGCTGCTGAAGTTCCCGGCGCCGTTCGGCATCCTGGAAGCGAAAGGCGATGGCTTGCTGCCGGTGACGGTGCGCAATATCGAACCCGTCCTGTCAGGCAAGGAAATCGGCGGCATGGAGGGCGCTGCCGGCGCCACCTTGCGCGTGCCCGACCATGACGACAAGTTCATCATCGAGTGGCTGCGGCGCCTGGCCGGCGATGGCAAGGCAAGCGAGTACTGGCAGCCGAGTGCGCAATATGCGGGCGGCATGAAAAAATCCGTGCTCGACGGCATGACCGGCACGCGCGCCATCAAACTGCCGCGCCCGGCCGGCAAGAAAACGTTCGAGGTGATCGGCATACCGCTGGCCAAGCCCGGCTTTTATGTGGTGGAACTGGCCAGCCCCATGCTCGGCAAGGCCTTGCAGGGCAAGCCCTCCACGGCGTATGTCCGCACGGCCGCGCTGGTGACGAATATGGCGGCCCACTTCAAGCACGGCGCGCAATCGTCGCTGGTGTGGGTCACCTCGCTCGACAGGGGCGCCCCGGTGGCCAGGGCGCAAGTGGCGGTGCGCGACTGTGCCGGCAAGCTGCTGTGGCAGGACGTGACCGATAACAACGGCGTGGCGCAGATCCGCGAAGAGCTGGCCCGGTCCGGCTGCAAGAACAACGCCAATTATTTTGTCAGCGCGCGCAGCGGCGGCGACATGACGTTTACCTTGTCGGACTGGGTCGGCGGCATCGAATCGTGGCGCTTCAACCTGCCCACCGACGACACGCGCGCCGACAATACCCTGCTGGCCACGGTATTTGACCGCACCTTGCTGCGCGCCGGCGAAACCGTGCACATGAAGCATTTTATTCGCAGGCATACGGAGCAGGGCCTGGCACTGGTGGGCAAGGGCAATGGCCCGGGCAGCGCCACCTCGGTGGTGATTGCCCACCTGGGCAGCGAGCAGAAATACGAGCTGCCATTACGCTGGTCAAACAGTGGCTCGGCCGAGAACGACTGGGTGATCCCGCTGGACGCCAGGCAGGGCGAGTACCAGGTCAGCATGGCCGGCAAGCCGTCGGGAACGTTTCGCGTCGAAGCGTTCCGCGTGCCGACCATGAAAGCCGTGCTGCAGGGACCCAAAAACCCCGCAGTGCAAGCGTCGTCCGTCAGCCTCGACGCGCAGATCAACTACCTGGTCGGCGGCGCCGCCACCGGTGCGCCGGTCAAGCTGCGCACCTTGCTGCAGGACAAGCAAGTGACGTTTGCCGACTATGCCGATTACAGCTTCAGCAATGGCGATGTGAAAGAGGGCCTGGTCAGGCAAGGCACGGACGAGGAGGACGATGGCGGCGAATGGCAGGATGAAGGCAATGGCCGGCCTGGCGGCGCGCAGGCGGCGCGCACGCAAAGCTTGAATCTCGATCAGGCCGGCGGCGCGCGCATCGTGGTCGACCAGCTGCCCAAGCTGGCCACGCCGCGCGACCTGGTGGCCGAGCTGGCGTTCCAGGACGCCAATGGCGAGACGGCCTCGGTCGCCACCCGCGTGCCGTTGTGGCCGTCAAGCGTGGTGATCGGCATCAAGCCCGACGCCTGGGCCTTGAGCAAAGATCAATTCAAGTTTACGGTGGCCGTGCTGTCGCTTGATGGCAAGCCGGTGGCGAATGCGCCGGTGGCGGTCGACTTTTTCCAGCGCAACAGTTATTCCCACCGCCGGCGCCTGATCGGCGGCTTTTATGCCTATGAAAACACCAGCGAGATCGTCAAGCTGGGCCAGGCTTGCACCGGCCAGACCGACGCCAAAGGCCTGCTGCTGTGCGACGTCAAGGCGCCCGCCAGCGGCAATCTGATTTTGCGCGCCAGCACGCAGGATGGCGCCGGCCGCGCGGCGGTGGCCAACCGCGACACCTGGGTGGCCGGCGGCGGCGACTGGTGGTTCGACGCCAGCGATAATGACCGCATCGACGTGCTGCTTGAGAAGAAACGCCATGAACCGGGTGAACAGGCCAGCTTGCAGGTGCGCATGCCGTTTCGCGCCGGCACGGCCCTGATCACGGTCGAGCGCGAAGGCATACTCGACACCTATGTGCGGCAGTTGAGCGGGCGCGAACCGGTGGTCACGATTCCCGTCAAGCCCAACTACGCGCCGAACGTGTATGTGTCGGTGCTGGTGGTGCGCGGCAGGGTCGACGGCGTGCAGCCCACCGCCCTGGTCGACCTGGGCAAGCCGGCCTACAAGATGGGCATCGCCCCCCTGAACGTGGGCTGGCGGGCGCATGAATTGCGCGTGATGGTGGTGTCCGACAAGGAAGTGTACAAGACCCGCGACAAGGCCGAGGTGTCGGTGCGCGTGCGCCGCGCCGATGGCCAGCCGCTGCCGGCCGGCGCCGAAGTGGCGCTGGCCGCCGTCGACACGGGCTTGCTGGAACTGATGCCCAACGACAGCTGGAAGCTGCTCGACGCGATGATGGCGCGCCGCAGCCTGCAGGTGGAAACGTCGACCGCGCAGATGCAGGTGATCGGCAAGCGCCACTTCGGCCGCAAGGCCTTCCCGGCCGGCGGTGGCGGCGGCAAGGGCGCCAGCCGCGAGCTGTTCGACACCCTGCTGTTCTGGCAGGGCACGGTCAAGCTCGACGCCAAGGGCGAAGCGACGCTGCAAGTGCCGCTGAACGATTCATTGACGGGCTTTCGCATCGTGGCCATCGCCAGCGCCGGCCAGCAGTTGTTTGGCACCGGCAGCACGGATATCCGATCCTCGCAGGACCTGATCATTGTGTCCGGCCTGCCGGCGGTGGTGCGCGAAGGCGATCAGTTGCGCGCGGGCTTTACGGTACGCAATACCACCTCGGCTTCCCTGAACGTGGAACTCAATGCCAGCGCCGCCGGCAAGGCGCTGCCGCGCCAGAGTCTCACGTTGGCGGCCGGCGAAGCGCGCGAGACGGGCTGGGACTACCAGGTGGCTATGGGCGCGGCCGGCGTCGTGTGGCAAGTCAGCGCGAAAGCCGGCGGGCGCACCGATCAGCTGAAGATCACGCAGAAAGTGATGCAGGCCACGCCGGTGCGTACTTACCAGGCGACCCTGGTGCAGCTCGACCAGCCGCTCAATCTTCCCGTGCAACTGCCAGCCGGCGCCTTGCCGGGCCGTGGCGGCATCCAGACCAGTTTTGCCGCCAGGCTCGGTGGCGACCTGCCCGGCGTGCGCGAATACATGCAGGCCTACCCCTACACCTGCTTCGAGCAGAGCAGCTCGAAAGCCATCGCCTTGGGGGATAAAACCCTGTGGCAGGCCACCATGGCCAAGCTGCCGGCCTATCTCGATGCGGATGGCTTGCTGAAATATTTCCCGTCGATGGAGCAGGGCAGCGACAGCCTGACCGCGTATATCCTGGCGGCCAGTGCGGAAGCGGGCTATGCGATACCGCAGCAGGTGAAGAACCGCATGGAGGAAGCCCTCACCGCTTTCGTGCAGGGGCGTATCGTGCGCCATGCGGCGCTGGCCACCAACGACCTGGCGGTGCGCAAGCTGGCGGCGCTGGAAGCGCTGTCGCGCTCGGGCAAGGTGCCGCCCGATGCGCTCGAATCGATCAGCATCGATCCGAAGTTGTGGCCGACCTCGGCCGTGATCGACTGGTCGCTGCTGTTGCGGCGCACGCCGAAGCTGGCGCGCCGCGACGTGTTGCTGGCCGAAGCGCAGCAGATCTTGCGTGGCCGCCTGAACTTCCAGGGCACGACCATGGGCTTTTCCACCGAGCGCAAGGACAACTGGTGGTGGCTGATGGTGTCCGGCGACGTCAACGCCAACCGCCTGCTGCTGGCCGTGCTGGACGAGCCGGCCTGGAAAGACGATATCGGCCGCCTGATGCGCGGTAGCCTGGGCCGCCAGAAGAAGGGCCGCTGGGACACCACGGTGGCCAATGCCTGGGGCACCCTGGCGATCGCGAAATTTTCAGCGAAGTTCGAGTCCACTCCAGTCACGGGCGCCGTCGCCGCCAAGCTGGGCAGCGATACCCAAACGCTGGTGTGGAACAACGCCGACAAGCTGGGCCCTGTGTTGCAGGCCTGGCCGGCCGGCAAGGATACCCTGGGCCTGGCCAACAGCGGTAGCGGCAAGCCCTGGGCCACCGTGCAAAGCCTGGCGGCGATCCCGCTCAAGGCGCCGTTGGCTAGCGGCTACACGATCAAAAAAACCGTCACGGCGGTCGAGCGGAAAACGGCCGGCAAATGGTCGCGTGGCGACGTCTACCGCGTGCGCCTGGATTTGTCGGCCCAGGCCGACATGAGCTGGGTGGTGGTCGGCGATCCGATCCCGGCCAGCGCCAGCGTGCTGGGCAATGGCCTGGGCCGCGATTCGGCACTGGCCACGGCCGGCGAAAAAGTGGCGGGCCGGGTCTGGCCCACCTACGAGGAGCGCGCCTTCGACGCCTTCCGCGCCTATTACGCCCATGTGCCGAAGGGCACGTGGAGCGTGGAATATACGGTGCGCCTGAACAATGCGGGTGACTTCAGCCTGCCTGCCACGCGCATCGAAGCGATGTATGCGCCCGAGATGTTTGGCGAGAGTCCGAACGCCAACGTGCAGGTCGCGCAGTGAAAAGCATGGTCATTGCCGTGCTGTGCGCCAGCCTGGCCCTGCCTGGCTTGGCGCAGGCGGTGCCCACGCCGGCCCAGGTACAGGCCGCGTATCGCAGCTCGGAAGCGCGGTTGCTGGACCGTGGCGGTGCTGGCCTGCAATCGTTGCGGGTCGATATGCTGGCGCGCCGCCTGCCGTGGGTGGCGCTGGCCGATGTTTCTCCGGCCCTGCAGCAGGCGGTGCTGCTGGCCGAGGACCGGCGCTTCATGCGCCATGGCGGGGTGGATATCCCGGCGGTGGCCACGGCGGCCTGGGACAATCTGTTCTCCAGCAAGGCCAGGGGCGCCTCCACCATCACCATGCAGCTGGCGGGCCAGCTCGACCCCGCGCTGCTGCCGTCAAAAAGCGGCCGTAGCGTGGCTCAGAAATGGCAGCAGATGCGCGCCGCGCGCGCGATCGAAGCCAGCTGGAGCAAGGCGCAGATCCTCGAAGCGTATCTGAACCTGGTGTCGTTTCGCGGCGACCTGCAGGGCGTTGCCGCCGCCTCGAACTATCTGTTCGGCAAGGCGCCGTCGGGGCTGAACCAGACCGACGGCATTATCCTGGCCAGCCTGGTGCGCGCGCCCAACGCGCCACTGGCGGCGGTGACGCGGCGCGCCTGCGCGCTGGCGCAGGAGTGGCGCATGGACAGCAGCTGCCAGCTGATCGGCCAGCGCGTGCAAACGGCCTTGCAGCGCAGCAGTCAGTTCGCCGCACCAGCGCCGGCGTCGCAAGTGGCGCGCCAGCTGTTGAAGCAGGCCGGCGCGCAAGTGGCCAGCACCCTCGACGGTCAGCTGCAGCGCTTTGCGCAGGACAACCTGCGCCAGCAACTGGCGTCCCTGCGCGAGCGCAATGTCAACGACGGCGCCATCATCGTGCTGGACAACCGCAGCGGCGAGATCCTTGCCTATGTCGGCAATGCCGGCGGCAGCGAAGTCGATGGCGTGACTGCGCCGCGCCAGGCCGGTTCGACCCTGAAACCCTTTTTATATGGGCTGGCCATCGAGCGCCGCTTGCTGACGGCGGCATCCGTGATGGACGACACGCCGCTCGATATCGCCACCGGCGCCGGCATGTATGTGCCGCAAAACTACGACCGCAACTTCAAGGGTCATGTCAGCGCCCGCACCAGCCTGGCCAGCTCGCTCAATATCCCGGCCGTGCGCACGGTGCTGCTGACGGGCCAGGACAGTTTTTATAATCGCTTGAAAGAGGTCGGCCTGTCCAGCCTGACGGAGCCGGCCGAATATTATGGCCCCTCGCTGGCGCTGGGCTCGTCCGAAGTGACCCTGCTGGAGCTGGCCAACGCCTACCGCGTGCTGGCCAATGGCGGCCTCTACAGCACGGCCAGCGTGCGGCCGGGGCAGGCTGGCGCAGGCAAGCTGCGCGTGATGGAGGCGGGCGCCACCTTTATCGTCGGCGACATCCTGTCCGACCGCGCCGCGCGCAGCATGACCTTTGGCTTGCGCAATGAGCTGGGCACGAATTTCTGGAGCGCCGTGAAGACCGGCACCAGCAAGGACATGCGCGACAACTGGTGCGTCGGCTATTCCGAGCGCTACACGGTGGGTGTCTGGGTCGGCAATTTCGACGGCAAGCCCATGTGGGACGTATCGGGCGTGACGGGCGCCGCACCCGTCTGGCACGACGTGATAGCCTATCTGCACAGGCAGGTGGCCAGCCATGCGCCCAGGCCGCCCGCGGGCGTGCTGCAACAGGTGGTGACTTACCAGCCGGCGGTCGAAGCGCCGCGCCGCGAATGGTTTATCGCCGGCACTGAAAGCGCGCTGATTGCCGTGCTGGACGCCACCGCGCGCCCACCGGCCATCGTCTATCCGGCCGACGACAGCATCCTGGCCATCGATCCCGATATTCCGCAGCGCCTGCAGCGCGTGTTTTTCCAGGCGCAGGCGGGCCAGGGCTTGCGCTGGCGGCTCGACGGCAAGGACCTGGGGCCGGCCGACGATAGCATCAGCTGGAAACCGGTGCCGGGCCGGCATAGGCTGGCGCTGGCCAACGCCAGCGGCAAGGCGGTGGCGCAATCGGCCTTTCAGGTGCGCGGCAATGCGCTGGCGAGACTAGATTCGTCTGTCGTCACTGACATCATTCCACCTTTTTTTTCTGTTGACTGAAATTTCCCCTTTATTACAAGAAAATCAGATTCTTCGGATTGAGTGAAATTGTATTTTTACTAAAAATCCAGCCAATTTGTCAAGATAAAAAATTATTAAAAAATCGAAAAATTATCGAATAAGTTGATAAAAAATATTTACATTTCCATTCGGAAATTATACTCTTGCCATCTTCTTGCCTGAGGCTACTTGCTTTTTGAATTTTTATGTCGATTGATAATGAATCAGAATTGCCATTGTTTCGAGATGAAGTTGTAACTTCGTTCAATCAACAATGGTTGGGCGCTATTCGATTGAGTCAACCTTTATCCAACTGGTTAATCGCAGGTGTTTCTTTAATTATTGCAGGTGCTTTAATTGTTTTTTCTATAGTAGGTAGCGTAACAAAAAAAGCGCGCACGGCCGGTATCTTGATTCCTGATACGGGAAGTATTGGGATTAATGCAAGAAATGATGGTGTTTTAATTCGCAGTCTCGTGCATGAAGGTGACCGAGTATCTGCAGGTCAGACATTATTTGAACTATCGAGCGAGCGTCACAGCAGCGGTGGGGAATTGACTTTTTTGATCGAACAACAATTATTCAGCAGGCGGCAAAGCCTTGATGCGGAACAGCGTGTACGCATTGCGCAACATGGTGATAAAAAATCGGAAATTATTGGACGCCTGAAAAATCAGGAGACAGAGATGTTGCAGCTTGCACAGGAAATAGATCTGGCAAAGCGGCGTTATAACTTATCTCAAGAAAGTCTGAAAAAATATGAAACCTTGCAGGCAAATGGTTATGTCTCTCCAGTACAAACCCAACAGAAACAGGAAGACCTTATTGATCTTGGTTTGCGAGTTTCCAGCCTGACAAGAACGCGTCTTCAGTTGCAGGCTAATCGGCTGAACCTGGAGGCCGAGCAGGCCGCGCTGTTCAATAGCTTGTCAACTGATCTTGCTCAGCTACAAAGAGCACAAGCAATGTTAAAGCAGGAGGTTGCCGAGAACAGTAACCGCAAGGCAACTTTTATCATAGCACCACAGTCCGGCACGATTACAACTATCACCTATCAACGGGGACAGGCTGTCAATGCCGGACAACCGCTTGCAACCTTGATTCCTCAAACAGAGAAGTTCGCTTCTGGGCAAGATGGTCTGGTGCATGAGCCGACGCTGGAAGTGCACTTATATGCACCTAGCCGTACCGCAGGATTCGTGGCAGTTGGACAGATTGTACAGATTCGTTATCAAGCCTATCCCTATCAAAAGTTTGGATTGCAACGCGGGACGGTAACTGATGTAAGCAAGACTCCGTTTGCACCGGCCGAACTGCCACAGAATATTGCCAGCACCATCCTCTCCAATGCCCAGCAAAATATTGCCGGATTTAATGGTAATGAGGCGCTGTATCGTATCAAGGTCAAGCCTGATCGCCAGACGATAGATGCATATGGCAAGCTTCAGGCACTGAAACCGGGCATGACGCTGGAGGCTGACGTACTGCAGGATAAGAGAAAAATATGGGAGTGGATTGCTGAACCACTATTGGCCATAACACGCTAAGGAAACGCCACGAATGGAATTTCAATATTCATTTTGCAATATTTATGTCACATCTTGTCACGATAGCATGTTTTAGTCGGGAGCAGAACGAACAAGGCGTGACCTCATCCGTTCTGCTTTTACTACGAAAACCGGTCATTGTGTGACAGCACGCTGGCCGGTGGCATCAAACCATCTTTCCGGATGGTCAACTCAACCTAAAAACAGGATAACAAAAATGCGCATGATTGTACTAAAAGAATTGGCAGCGGTCGCTGGCGGTGGTGATGGTTGTACCTTGGTACCGGACGCCCCATTTGGTTTCAATTTCCGTGATGCTTGCGACATGCATGATAATAACTACAGCTCGGGTTCGCCTTACAGTCGCGCAGAAGCTGACGCGATATTTAAAGCAGATATGCACAATATTTGTGAAACGAACTATAACGATTCGTTCGCTTGCAACGTTATGGCGGAAGTGTACGGCGCAGGGGTTTCAATTTTTGGAGGCTCCTTTTATCAAGGTGGCGGAAGTAGCGGAAACGCTGGCGGACGAAGTAGCGACTTTGATCAAGTGATGAATGAGCTTTATTGATTAACGCATAATAATCGCAGGATTGAGGAACAAGTAAAATCGTGTTCCTCTTTTCTTCCCATAATGATGTAAATTGGTTTTTATCAGGGGATTATCTTGAAGAATTTATTTTGTTTTTTGATGTTTTTAATGTTTTTTTGTATTTCAGGATGTGCCGCCAGCATGACTTCCTCGCCGCGCGAACATTCAGTTTCCGGGGGGGAGATGGATTTAATTTTTTTAAAAGAGCCTCCATATATAAAAACAAAAAACAGGATGGATCTTTCAGGGATTAAAAAAAATGAAGATTTGATTGTTGTGAGGGAAGCAGTGAATCAGATAGCCAGATTCTTTGTGCAATTAAGTTTTGTTCAGGCCCCGATAGATGGTTTTTCAGAAATTGCCACAAAAAATGGCATGGCTAATATAAAATTTCCTCCAAAAAACAATCAGTATAATTATTATTTGGCAATAAAAATATATAATTGGGTACTGCATGATCCAGAAATGATATCGCTATCTGCAGAATTTCGTGGAGTTCCTGATAAAGGTAGCCCCTATTTTGATAAATTCGTTTTTGTGAAAAAAGATGGCATATGGCTATTTGATCGCCGTGAGCTTTAGTATTTTTCTCCCGTTGGAGATGGAAATTTCCCGATGATTTCCATGGGCGGGTTAATTGGCTATAGCGCCATGCATCGTGACATGATTTTTTCAGACCTGTTTTTTTCCACCACGCGGCGGCAGCGTGAGCAAGGGTGTCGCTTTTCGAGCTTGCTTGTAGCAGGCTGTGTTCCTCTCTATTTAATTTATGCACACTGTCCTACAAACGGAGTCCAGCGAATGTGGCTTGGCGTGCCTTGCCATGGTTGCCAGCTCTTATGGTCATCACACGGATTTGGCCGAATTACGTCGCCGTTTTCCCATCAGCCTGAAAGGGGTAACGCTGGAGCAGTTGATGCGTCATGCCGCATCAATGCAGCTCGCGGCACGTCCATTACGCTTGGAACTGGATGAATTGTCACAGTTGCAAGTTCCCAGTATTTTGCATTGGAATCTCAATCATTTCGTTGTTCTGAAAAAAGTCAGCAAGACGTGGCGCGGTGTCACTATGGTGACAATACTCGATCCTGCAATTGGTGAGCGCCGTATGCCGTTGAATACTGTCTCCAAACATTTCACTGGTGTGGCCATGGAGTTGGCGCCAAATGCTGATTTTATTGTGGCAGATGAGCGACGCAAGGTTGCCATACGCGATTTGACCGGCCATGTGCTTGGCCTGCGTCGTGCGTTAGTCCAGATATTGGCGCTTGCCCTTGCTTTGGAAATTTTTGCGATTGCGTCGCCCCTGTTCAATCAGTTCGTCATTGATGAAGTAATTGTCAGCGGAGATCTGGATCTGCTGAAAGTGCTGGTGTGTGGTTTTGCGTTGTTGATTGTTACGCAGACAGCGATCAGCCTCGCACGCAGTTGGTTTCTCATGCGTTGGAGCATGGATATTGGCCTGCAATGGTCAATACGTATCTTTGCCCATCTGACCCGTTTGCCGTTGTCCTTCTTCGAGAAGCGCCATCTGGGCGACATCGTCTCGCGCTTCGGCAGTATTGCTTCGATACAGGGAACACTGACTAGCCTGTTTGTTGAAAGTGCGCTCGATGGATTGATGGCCATTATGGCCTTGGGCATGATGCTCATGTATAGCCCCAAGCTGTCGTTCTTGGTGTTAGCAGCGGTCTTGTTGTATGCGTTGCTACGCTGGACGTTTTATCAGCCGTTGCGTGAGGCGTCTCAGGAACGCTTGGTCTTGTCGGCGAAAGAAAGCAGTCATTTCCTTGAAACGATTCGTGCCATTATGCCGCTGAAGTTGTTTGGGCAGGAGGCGGAGCGGCGGGTGCGTTGGCAAAACCTGAAGCAGGATGTGATAAACCGTGACGTCAAAATGCAGAAACTGAGTATTCTGTTCAAGGTTAGCAGCACTGCCATCTTCAGCGTACAGGGGCTTGCCTTGTTTTATGTCGGTGCTGAGCTCGTCATGAAAAATGCGTTGACGATCGGCATGCTGATGGCGTTTTCCAGCTATGCAGGAACGTTTTCCTCCAGATTGTTTAGCTTGATTGATTTGCTGGTCAGCCTGAAGATGCTGAGTTTGCATGCCGAACGTTTGGCTGACATCGTGCTTGAACCCGCTGAAGCGTTGCATGAACATGAAACGGATTTGCATCGTTTTGATTGCAGTCTGACCCTGAAAAATATTCGCTTTCGTTATGCGGAAGGTGAGCCTTGGATACTCGATGGCATCGATTTACATATTCCTGCGGGCCAGAGTTTGGCCTTGGTCGGTCCAAGTGGGTGCGGCAAGACGACCTTATGCAAGATTATTCTTGGTCTATTGGCGCCCAGCGAGGGAGAAGTCCTGATCGACAATGTTCCCATCACACAGATTGGTATGCGTGCATACCGGCAACTGGTCGGAACGGTAATGCAGGACGATGTATTGCTGGCAGGTTCGTTGCAAGATAATATTGCTTTCTTTGATGCTGGCGTCGAGCGTGAGATTGTTGAGCGCTGTGCGAAACAGGCGGCAGTTCATGATGAAATCGTGCAGATGCCAATGGGATATCAGACCCTTGTCGGTGACATGGGCAGCAGCCTTTCTGGCGGGCAGAAGCAACGCATATTGCTAGCCAGGGCCTTGTACAAGCAGCCGCGCATATTGGCACTTGATGAGGCAACTAGCCATCTGGATATGAATAACGAGCGCAGAGTCAATATGGTATTGAGCCAATTGCGGTTGACTCGCATCATGGTGGCGCACCGCCGGGAAACTATTGATGCAGCTGAACGTGTTGTTGGATTGCAGGCGGGAAAGGTTATGGAATTACGCCCGGCTCAGCCCTTGGTCGGCGGGTGACCATTGCTGAGGACGGCCACAAGGAGCGCTGATGATGTTCGTCAGCGCGATGCCGCAGGTGGGCCGTACGTCGCCGTCCTCGTCCAGCTAGTCCGCCATGATCCAGCCATCGACTCGGGCTTGGCATACATACTCTCCTTTTTCCTTGCTCCTAGCACCGGCGTCGTGAAGTTCAAACTTGCAGGTGTGGGAGAATCGGTGTGCGCCCATTGCCAGGCCTGCCAATACGCCGCTGCCGGTGGAAACTGCGTGCCTTGGCGTTTTCTGCTCAAGTGGCGCAATCTCAGGATAAGGAAAAGAACTAAAAACGATAATGAGATATCATTATCGTTAGTGGTGTCCTTTCGCCGTTTGTCCACGCATCCTGAAAGGCCGGTTTTGGCAACCTTGATTTCCTCCCTTATCTTATTCATGAGTACCAGTATTGCGGCCGCGGCCGCCATCGATGTCCTGCCACCCGCTTCGCCCTGGCATGGCGCCAGCGAACAGATTGCAATGGCCGCGTCGGACCGCTGGGCAACACCGCTCGAACAATCGAACTTCCTGGCATCGCCGGATTATGCGCAGACGATGGCTTATGTACGCTCGCTGGGCGCTGCCTCCAGGTTGATCACCGTGCATGCTTTCGGCAAGAGTTACCAGGGCCGCGAGCTGTTTTATGTGCTGGCGAAAAAGCCCGCGAACGGCGCGGGCGGCAAGAAGCCGGTGGTGCTGGTCCAGGCCGGCATACATGCGGGCGAGATCGACGGCAAGGATGCCGGGCTGATGCTGTTGCGCGATATCGCCCTGCGCGGCCGCGAGGATATGCTCGACCAGGTCGACCTGGTCTTTATTCCCATCCTGAATGTCGATGCGCATGAAAACGCCAGTACGGATGGCCGCCCGCACCAGCGTGGTCCGCAAGTGAAAGGCGCGCGCACCAATGCGCAGGGGCTGGACCTGAACCGCGACTATGCGCGCCTGCAGTCGCCGGAAATCGCCGCCGTCGTCAAGCTGCTGAAACAGTACGATCCCGCGCTGTATATCGACGTGCATGTCAGCGACGGCATCGATTATCAATATGACGTGACCTACACCTTTGCCGGCTGGGGCACGTATGCGCGCTCCAAAGCGACGGCGGATTGGCTGATGCGGGACTACCGCGCCGATATCGATGCGGCGCTGGCCAGACAGGGCCACGTGCCGGCGATCTACCCCAGTTGGGTCAACGAGGAGACACCGCACCTTGGCCTGCGCATCAGCGCCGAAGGGCCGCGCTATTCGACCGGCTATGGCGACTTTACGGGGATACCGACGGTATTGGTCGAAAATCATGCGATGAAGCCGTACAAGCGCCGGGTGCTGGGTACTTATGTGCTGCTGGAGCAGTCCTTGGCAACCGTGGCGCGCGACCATGCAAAGATAGCCGCAGCCAAGGCGCGCGACCGCGCGGCGCAACCGTCGCAGCTGATGGTGCGCTGGGAGCGCGAAGCGGCGCC
Source organism: Janthinobacterium sp. PSPC3-1 (assembly GCF_049896105.1). Classification (NCBI taxonomy): domain Bacteria; kingdom Pseudomonadati; phylum Pseudomonadota; class Betaproteobacteria; order Burkholderiales; family Oxalobacteraceae; genus Janthinobacterium; species Janthinobacterium sp. PSPC3-1. Next base: position 94,664 of record NZ_JAFCTQ010000023.1, read on the forward strand.
GTTTGCCCGGCAGGCGTTCAAGGGGTATCGTTATGAGTCTTATGTATCGAAAGCTTCCGGCGCCACCGAGCTGCGCTGGACCGGCGAGCCGGTGACCATCGACATGCCGGTATTTGGCGTCAGGCCGATCAAGGAAGTGGCGCTGCCGCGCGCCTGGTGGATAGGCCCCGAGCAACAGGAAATTATCGGCTCGCTGCGCGCGCATGGCATTGCGATGGAGGTGCTGGACGCGCCGCGCAGCGTCACGGTCGAGACGGTGCGGATGGCGTCAGGCAAGGACAGAACGCTGCTGCGCTCGGCAAAGAACCTCACGCTGCCGCCTGGCGCCGTGCGTGTGCCGGCAAACCAGCCTTTTCACCTGCTGGCGACGGCCTTGCTGGAGCCGGACAGCGATGATTCCTACCTGGCCATGGGCTGGTTCGACCAGGCGCTGCCACCAGAGTCGTCCATCGCGCGCCATTTGCTGGCGCCATGGGCCGATCGGATGATGGAAACGCAGCCTGCACTGCGTACCGCCTTCCTGGCCGCGATTGCCAGCGACCCGGCCTTGGCCAGCGACCCGCAGGCGCGCTTGCGCTGGTGGCGGGACCGTTCGGACTATAAGGACCGCACCAGGTGGACGTATCCGGTGCTGATGGAACGCGACGGATCGCCGGCCACGCGGTGAGCTGGCCTCAACGGTCTGACATTTCCTCGATGGAAATGTCATGCAGGCCTCGCTGGCTCAGCACCTGCCCATCCTCGCGGATGGTGGCCCAGTAGCGTACGCCTTGCCGGGGCGTTTTTCCACCGAGATGGAAACCTCGCACATCCACGTTCATGCCCGCGCCGCAGGAGGTGCCGACATTGTGGAAAAATGTCTCGTCGAGCAGGAGGCGGGCCAGTGCGGACTGTGAAATATCGACTTCACTGCGCGTGCCTGCACGGATCGGTTCCACCGAATAACTGACTTGCTTCGTGGTTTTGTTTATATCGAGATAATAATATGCCTGTCCGCATTCGGCCTTGTACGTGACCATTTCTTCTTTTGCCGAACTGCCGGACGAGATGGTGACCAGGACACCCCAGGCGTTGCCAAGTGGCAGCAGCAGCAGGGGCAGGCATGCGAGGTATTTTTTCATGACAGATTGTTTTCAGGTGAGGTAGTTTGCCAACGTCGTGCCGTCATTTGGCGGCGATGCGACGGTCCGCCAGCTTGGGTGCCAGCCATAACAGCAACAGCCACGTCAGGAATGACAGCAAGCGGTGCAAACAGGCAGAGCACAAGGCAAAGATAAGGAAATAGGCAAGCGATCCCGTGCTCGGTACTTGCGCGCTGCGAAAGAGAAATAGCGTGGACAGGCAGGCCAGCACCATCAGGGGCAGGTAAAACCACCACTTGCGTTCGACGGAAAACATGATTTCCTATTAAGAAAGAGATGCATCCATCTTAACGCAAGGTTGCCAAAAAAAGTTACTTTAAAGAAAAGATTCATGCCATGCCATGCCATCAGGCGGCATGGCATCGCCATGGCGGAAGAGGCTTATTGCATGGTCGCTGGCGTGGTCGGCGGCACGGGTGGGATCGGCATGGTCGGCACGCCCGGGGTCGGTGGCGGCGACAGCGTGCCGGGAACCGGCGGCGTGGCGGGGGTGGCAGGCGTCGGTGCCGGGTGGCGCTTGCTTGCTGGCTTGACCTTGGCAGGACGGTCGTGTTGACGCATTTTGCTGCCCGGCATGGGCTTGCCGTTGCTGTCAAGTTTGTCCGACTGATCCGATTGCTGGCCCGGATCGGCCTTGTTATTGACGTGGTTGCCGGTCTGGTTCAGATTGGTGGTCGACTGGGCTTGGACCCAGGCGCCGCCGACGGTCATCAGGGTGGCGGAAAGCAGAAGAGCGGCGGTTTTCATGGTGCGTGTCCTGTGGTGAATAGTGATGCGGCATTGTCACATGCAGGGCGGGGACCGCAAGTAGGAGCACGCCCCATGGTCTTGTGGGCAATTGCCTGATATCACTTTTGTCCGAGTGAACGGGCCGTTTGCCACCGCCTCGCGGCGATGGCACCGTTGGGTGGCAACGGTTATTGTGCGGGCTGCGGTGGCGGAGGCGGTGGTGGTGCGACGCCCATATTGCTGCTTGAGCCCTTCTTGTCGGCCGCGTTCTGCATGTTCGGTGGCGGCGGCGGCATCGGCGTGCCTTGCTTGTTGGGATTGTTGTGCGCCTCGGACTGCACCTTTTTGGTCGGTTTTTTGGCGTGTTTCTTTTCCCGTTTGTCCAGCTGGCCCGCAGGATCCTGGATCTTTTCCGCTTCGCCGTTTTGCGGCGTGCTGGTGCTGTCACGCATGGGCGCATCGACCGGCGGATTGGGGTTTGACTGGGCTTGCGCCAGGGAAACCGTGCCGGCCAGCAGGGCGGCAAATATCAGTGAGGATGATTTCATGGAAAACTCCTTGATCTGGATTAAGAGCATCCATTTTGTCACCGAAAGCGATCACGGCAAGTAGGAGCACGCCTCTGCGCCATGTGGGCGCATGGCTGGCAAGCATGCAGGCGTCAGCGAAACTGCTCGGTAGAAATATCGAAGCGCTTGAGCTTGTCGTACAGGGTTTTCTTCGGAATATTCAGCGCCGTGGCCGCTTCGATCACATTGCCATTGTGGCGCCGCAGCGCCTCTTCGATGATCGAGATCTCGAAGGCGTCGACCTGCTCGGCCAGCGAGGCTTCGCGGCAGCCGGCCGGGCTCAAGGTGTCGTCCAGCAAGCCGAGCACGAAGCGGTCGGCCACATTGTGCAGTTCGCGCACATTGCCGGCCCAGCGCTGCGCCATGAGTGAGCCCAGCAGTTCGCCGCTGACCAGCGCCGCCGGCTGGCCGTAGCGCAGCGCCGCCTGCAGCACGAAAAATTCGAACAGCAGCGGGATATCTTCGCGCCGGTTGCGCAAGGCTGGCAGGGTCAGGCTGGCCACATTCAGGCGGTAATACAAGTCGGCGCGAAACTTGCCCTGTTCGGCCAGCAGATTCAAATCTTCCTTGGCGGCGGCGATCACGCGAAAGTTGACCGAAATCAGTTTATTCGAGCCCAGCCGCTCGACTTGTCTCTCCTGCAGCACGCGCAGCAATTTCACCTGCAGCGCCAGCGGCATGCTTTCGATTTCATCGAGGAACAGGGTGCCGCCGTTCGCGTACTCGATCTTGCCGATGCGCTGGCGCTGGGCGCCGGTAAACGCCCCTTCTTCGTGGCCGAACAGTTCCGACTCGAAAATGGATTCGGGCAGGGCGCCGCAGTTAATCGCCACAAACGGATGATCGCGCCGCTCGCTGAAGTCGTGCAGGCAGCGCGCGATCAGCTCCTTGCCGGTGCCGGTTTCTCCCAGAATAATGATGTCGGCCGATTTCGGCGCCAGGTTCAGCACCAGCTGGCGCACCTTGGCCATGGCCGGGCTGCGGCCGACGATGCGCGCCTCGATACCGACGCGCTGCTCGAGCTGGCGCCGCAAGTTCATGTTTTCCAGCACCAGGTGGCGCTTGTCGAGCGCGCGCCGGCACACCTCCACCAGCAGGTCGGCCGAGAACGGTTTTTCGATGAAGTCGTAGGCGCCGCGGCGCATGGCGCCCACCGCCATCGACACGTCGCCGTGGCCGGTGACCAGGATCACCGGCAGGCTGGCGTCTTGCGCCACGGCGATATCGAGCAATCTGAGGCCGTCGATGCCGGGCAGCTTGATATCGCTGAGCAAGATGCCGGCAAATTCCGGCACCAGGAAGGGCAGGGCTTCCTCGGCCGTGGCAACCGCCGTCACTTGCAGGCCGGCCAGTTCCAGCGACTGGCGCGCGCCCTTGCGCACCACGGCGTCGTCCTCCACCAGCAGCACTTGCATGCCCTCGAAGTTGTTCTCATGCATCCGCTAAATCCTTGGTCTCTGTTTTAGTTATGGTCGCCGTCACGCGTCAGCGTGATTGTAAACTGCGCGCCGCCCCCTTCGGCCCTGGAGCGGTTGCGCACGGCCAGCGCGCCGCCGGCCGCGCGCACGATGCCGGCGCTGATCGACAGGCCCAGCCCCAGGCCATGTTCCTTGGTGGTATAGAAGGGGTCGAAAATACGGTCCAGCGAAGCCAGCGGTATTCCGGGGCCATTGTCAGTCACATGGAGTACGGCCAGGGCGCCTTCGCTGCGCACCTGCAGCCAGATCTGCACCGCTTCGGTCTCCGGCACGGCGTCCATGGCGTTGGTGATCAGGTTGCTGAACACCTGTTCCAGGCCGATGGCGTTGCACAGCACGACGATTTCTTCCTCGGGCCAGCTTTCATGCAGGCTCAAGCGCTGTGAATTCTTGCGCGTGCGCACTTGCAACATGGTTTGCGCAAACGCCTGGCGCACCGACACGGGTTTGCGCGCGTCGTCGCTGCGCCGCGCAAAGCCTTTCAATTGCGAGGTGACGTAGCCGAGGCGCTTGACCAGGTCGGAAATGGTCGACAGGTTGTCGAGCGCGTCATCGATGCGCCCGCGCGCCAATAACACCTTGGCATTGTCGGAAAAAGTCTGCAGGGCCGCCAGCGGCTGGTTCAGTTCATGCGTGACGCCGGCCGCCATCTGGCCGATGGCGGCCAGCTTGCCGCTTTGCACCAGTTCGGCCTGGGCGTAGCGCAGGGTCTGCTCGGCCCGTTCGCGCTCGGCCACTTCCGCCTGCAGCCGGCCATTCGCGTGCACCAGGTCGGCCGTGCGCTGGGCCACCTTGATTTCCAGTTGTTCATAGGCCAGCGCCAGGGTTTGCTGGGCCTTGAGCTTGTCGGCAATCCGGCGCCGGCGCTGGCGCGCATACATCAGGGCCAGCATCAGCAGCGCCCAGCCCAGGGCCGCGCCGATGGCGGCGTTGCGGGCCGCTTCGTCAACCTGGTCGAGTTCGGCCAGCACGGTGATCTGCCATTGCAGCGGACCCAGCGGCCGATTGACCGCCAGGTAGTCGGCCTTGCCTGGCAGGGCCGGCAGCTGGTCGGTTGGTGCACGCTCCAGTGTCATCACGCTGGCGCCATCGGCGAACTGGCGCCGCACACGGTGCGGCAGGATGGGCAGGTTTTCTTGCAGAAACTGGCGCTGCGCGCTGATATCCTGCTTGGCCACCGCCGACAGGGCCGCCAGGGTATTGAATTTGAAGGACGGCGTGCTGGCCAGGATGATCACGCCATTGGCGTCCTTGACCCAGATCTGCTCGCCCGCGCCCGGCGAGCGCCACGACTGCTCGATCCAGTCCAGGTTGACCTTGGCGGCGACGATGCCAATGATGCGCCCGTGTCGCAGCACCGGCTGCGAAATGAAATAGCCGGCTTCGAAGGTGGAGGCGCCGATGCCATAAAACCGGCCGATGCCGCCCGCGATGGCGTTCTTGAAATAGGGCCGGAAGCCATAGTTGACGCCGACATAGGAACTGGCGTCCTGCCAGTTGCTCGACGCCAGGGTGGTGCCGTTTTCGTCGAGCACATACACGGCAAAGGCGCCGGCACGGCGGTTGATATCGACCAGGTAGGCGTTCAGTTCGCTGACCTTGGCCGGCGTCGGCTGCTCGATCAGCTGCGCCACGGCCTCGCTTTGCGCCACCGCCAGCGGCAGGAATTCATACTTGTTGAGCGCGCCGCCGATCGACGCCGCATACAGCTCGGCGCGTGTATCGAGGGTGCGGTGCAATTCATCGAGCTGGCGCTGTTGCACCCAGGCATGGGTCGACCAGGTCAGCGCCACCAGCGATATCAGCGAGGCGCCGGCAAGCAGGGCGCTTGCCGGCGGCTTCAAGGTGTGCAGTCGCTGTAACAATCAGTCTGCCGTGCTGGCCATCGTTTCCGCATTATGATGGCGTTGCTGCTCTTCCATCACCATTTCGCCCAGCATGCGTTTCAGGCGGTTGAACTCGGGGTCGCTCGGGTCGCGCGGGCGCGGCAGGTCGATCGCCACGTCGCGCTTGATGGTGCCGGGACGGTAGGTCATGACGATGGTGCGGTCGGCCAGGTAGATCGATTCCTCAATCGAGTGCGTGACGAACACGATGGTGGTGCCGAAGACTTTCCAGATCTTTAGCAACTCATCCTGCAAGTTGCGGCGGGTCAGGGCATCGAGCGCGCCGAACGGTTCGTCCATTAGCATGATCGGCGAATCGAGGGCCAGCACGCGGGCAATCGCCACGCGCTGGCGCATGCCGCCCGACAGGTCTTTCGGAAAGCGCAGCCGGAATTCCGTCAGGCCCAGCATGTTCAGCAGCATGTCGACCCGCTCCTTGATCTCGGCCTGCGACTTGCCGGCGATTTCCAGGCCGAACGCGATATTGCTTTCGATCGACATCCACGGGAACAGTGCATATTCCTGGAACACCATGCCGCGGTCCGGCCCCGGTTCCGTGATCAGCTTGCCGCCGGCCAGGATCTGGCCGGAAGTGGGCTGCGAAAAGCCGGCGATCGCGTTGAGCAGGGTCGACTTGCCGCAGCCGGACGGGCCCAGCAGGCAGATGAACTCGCCGCTGGCAATGTCCAGGTTGATGTCCTTCAGCGCGATCACGTCGCTGCCGCCGGTGGTGAAGATCTTGTTGACTGCTTTGATATTGATGGTGGTCATGGCGCTTCCTCTCAATGTTCCAGGCCGCGGTGCCACTGCAGCAGATGATTATTCAGGGCATTCATGGCGATATCGATGGCCAGACCGAACAGGCCGATGGTAAACATGCCGGCGATGATTTTATCGGACCAAAAGTATTCGCGTGCTTCCAGGATGCGGAAACCGAGGCCGCTGTTGACCGCAATCATTTCCGCCACGATCACGACGATGAATGCCGTGCCCATGCCGATGCGGGCGCCGGCCAGGATATACGGCGTGGCCGCCGGCAAGATCACGCGGCGGAACATCGTCATCTGGCTGGCGCCCAGGTTGCGGGCGGCGCGGATATAAATGCCGTCGACCTGGCGCACGCCGGCAATCGTGTTCATCAGCACGGGGAAGAAGGAGCCGATGCTGATCAGGAAGAAGGCGGGCGGGTTGCCCAGGCCGAACCATAAAATTGCCAGCGGAATATAGGCGATCGGCGGAATCGGGCGCAGCACCTGCACCAGCGGGTCGAACAGTTTGTAGATGGTCTTGTTGGTGCCCATCAGGAGGCCCAGCGGCAGCGCCAGGCCGGCACCGATGGCAAAGCCGCCCAGCACGCGCGACAGGCTGGCCCAGGCGTCGTGCGGCAGTTCGCCCGAGAACATCCACACCAGGTAGTTGCCGGCCTCGGGCGTATAGGCTTCCATCGGGATCAGGTATTCATACCATTTCACCACCACCGCCACCGGCGAGGGCAGGATCTGCGGATTGATCCAGCCGAAGGTCGACAGGGCTTGCCAGAACAGCAGCACGGCCACCGGCACGATGGAGCCGTGCGCGAGGCGTTTCATCATTTGTACATTCATCGTCAGTCTTCCAGGGTTAGCGTGGTGCGTAGGACTTCTTGGCTTTTTCCAGCAGGTCCAGCTTGACCCAGTCCTTGGCGGCAGGCGGCTTGGCCATGCGTCCGACGCCGAACTTCACCATATAGTCGGTGGTCAGCTGCACGTGGCTCTGGGTAATGTCTTCCGTAAAGATGGCGTTGTCGATGGCGTCGCGGTAGTCCTCGCTGGTGATCTGGTTCTTGAACATCGATTCACGCACGTATTTTTCCGCCAGTTTCGGATCGGCCAGGAAAGCGCGGGTGGCGGCGACAAAGCAGTCCATGAAGCGCTGCGCCACTTCCGGTTTTTCCTTGTACATTTTTTCCGTCATCACCAGCGCGCGCACCGGTTCGCCCAGCGGCGTGTCATACGGTTTGATGATGGCGGCGCCATATTTCTTGTGGATTGCCTGGGTCGAATACGGCTCCGACTGGCTCATGACGTCGATATCCTTGGTCAAGAGCGCTTGGTTCAGGTCGGGGTAGCCCATGTACAGGATCTGCACGTCCTTGCCCGGCTTGTCGGACCAGGTCAGCTTGGCCTTGGTCAGTTCGGCGAACAGCAGGATTTCCTGCGGGCCGCCACGGGTGACGCCGACTTTCTTGCCTTTCAGGTCGGCGATGCCCTTGATATTGAGGTCGGGGCGGCCGACGATCTGCACGCCACCCTTGGCGAAACCGCCGACCAGGTAGACCGGCAGACCGGTGGCGCGGCCTGTGATGGCCGCCTCCAGTGCGCTGGCCGAGACGTCGATCTCGCCGGCGATCATGGCCGGCACGATGTCGAGGCCCTTGGCGAAGATGCGTTCCTCGATCTTCAGGTCATATTTTGGGGCGATTTCCTTCATGTAGGCGACCGCGCCGTAGTGGGCGAATTTCAGGTTGCCCAGGCGTACCAGGTCGGCGGCATGCACGGACAGGGGGAATTGCGCGGCCAGCGCGACGGCGACGGCCAGGGCCTTGGTGTTGAAAAAGGATGAAAAAGACGAAACTCGGGCAGGGTGGGTCATGCTGTCTCCAATAGATGATGGTGTTTTACGGGCTGCTCTGACGGCGGCCATGGAAAACATAAGAGCATCTTCCGTGCCAGTGAAACGTATTTTGGAAAGAATGGCAAGTGATTGTTTCTAAACGTTAAATTGTGGCGTGCACAAAACGTTTACCGGACGGTTTCCGTTTTTCCGCACGCATGGCGAAAAAACTGTGCGGTTAGCCGCACTGGCCGATGAAGACTTGAGGCAGATCAATACAGAACAATACAGATGCGGTGAACCTGCGGCGTGGAATCGACTCCAAGCATAAAAAAACGCGTTGGATCGAAGACCGCAACGCGTAACTCCCCCGAGGAGTGGGGGCGCGCCGCGCTATGGCTGTGATGTTTTGCTGCGCGGCGCCGGATGAAACGACAGGCTTGATTACTGCGCTGGCGGCGTGGCCGGTGGCACGGCCGGCGTGGTGGCGGGGTCGGTCAAGGGAGCTGGCGTGACGCCGGGCGCCGTTTCGGGCGTGGTGGCGGGCGCGGCTGGATCGACCGGGGCAGGCGTCACCGCCGGTGCGGTGGCGGGCGGTGCGGCTTCCGGCAGCGGGGCGTCGGCGGGTTTCTTGCACGCGGAGAGACTGATCAGGGCCGCGGCGGCCAGCAGATAAGGCATTTTCATCATCATGATTCCTTTGCAAAGACAGGTTGGGAGATGCCGGCTGGTGCCGTCCATGTTTCTACAGCGCTTGCAACAGCGGCTGCAACGGCAAGCCATGCCAGTCATCGATCGTGGGCGCCAGGCAGTGCACTAGTTACATGCCTGACGATCAGCTTGATTTTATGTCAAGCCAATTCACGCATCTGTTCGCCATCGCACGTTAAGCAAGGAATGGAAGTGCAATACTGGATTCAGCACCGCAATGCAAACGCCGCACGAAAGTTACTGCTTCCGTACAGAAATATTTTTAACTTTCTTGATCTTACTGTCCGCTAATGTTCGTTAACGCACAGACCGAGATGACGCCAGCAGGCATTCTGTGGTCAGACGTCTGGAATTAGTGATTTCCTGGCACACACCAGGTACTCAGCAATTCAGGCTACCGGCAATCGTTTAAAAGGAGTATTCAAATGCATGCAATGACCCAGTCTCACGTGAAGAGCGAAATGAAGGCAGCGCACCAGGAACTTCGTGGATCCGAAAAAGGTTCCTCAATGGCAATGGTAGAGCGTGCCGCACCGATCCCCCCGGAGCGCATGAACCCGATTTCCATGGCACCCATCGAGCGCGTACGTTCCACCTCGGCCACCTTGCGCCGTATCGAGAACATGCAAAAGCTGATCGGTGAATTGTCGCTGCACGAAATGCTGGCTGATGAAATCGCCTGGTTCCTCAAATTCTCGCCATCGGGCGCCCGCAAATACATCCGCGACCTGCGCGAAGCGGGCGTGATCGAACTGGCCCGCTATATCGAAGGCACGGCCACCTACCTGGGCAAGGCCGTGTACCAGCTGACCCCGGATCCTGAGCGCGTGCGTGCCTTCCTGGCCGCCATCGTCCAGCCGAAACGCGAAGGCGCGCCACCGCGCAAGGACCGTCCGGGCCTGCGCGAGCAGAGCATGGCAGGCAGCGGCCGTCACTTCCATATCCTGGCCGATGACACCCATTACGCCATCCGCGTCAACCGTGGCCCGGTCACGCGCGATCCGCTGGTGGCCGCCCTGTTCGGCATGCCGCAGCAGAAAAGCGAATAAACCCGCCTCTGGCCGGCCTGCTGGCCGCCAGATGGCGTAATGATAGTCACTTTGATTCTCAATCTGACCATCTGCTGCACTCAGCAAGACACCAAAGCCGGGTCACGACCCGGCTTTTGGCATGCTGGCCGCCATTTTCATAGCGATTGAAAAGATGGCAATCAGCCCCATCTTGGCTGGACTGCCTCAACCAGGAGTCCCTGCCGTGCCTGATTTCGCCTGCCTCTACCCGCCAGCACCTGGCAACCGCTGTTCCGCCCGCCTGACCCGGGCCGCCCCATGAATCCCCTGCTGTGGATCGCCCTGGTTACCATCGGCATCGTGCTGTCGCTGTGGTTTCCCCGCTGGCGCCTGAAGCGCGCCCTGTCGCGCCCGCTTCCGCCCGAGGGGCTTGCCATGTTGGAAAGCAATATCCCTGTCTACCGCCATATGCCGGCGCCGCTGCAGGAGCAGTTGCGCCGGCTGGTGGTGCAGTTCCTGTATCAAAAGAAGTTTGTCGGCTGCGGCGGCCTGGAGATCACCGACGAGATGCGCTACACCATCGCCGGCCAGGCCTGTTTGCTGCTGCTGAACCGCGACACCCTGGTCTATCCCGAGCTCGACACCATCCTGGTCTACCCGAACGAATTCGTCGTCACGCGCGATGAGGTGGGGCCGGGCGGCGTGGTCACGCCTGCGGCCAATGGCCTGCTGGGCGAATCGTGGGGCGATGGCCGGGTGGTGCTGGCCTGGGACCATGTACAGCGCGGCGCGGCCGACTGGACCGATGGCCAGAACGTGGTGCTGCATGAATTCGCCCACCAACTCGACAGCGAATCGGGGGCCGCCAATGGCGCGCCATACTTGCCCAACGTCACCAGCTACCGCAGCTGGGCCACGGTGCTGTCGCGCGACTTCGAACATCTGCGCCACGACGCCATCTACCACCAGCACAGCGTGATGGACCACTACGGCGCCACCAATCCGGCCGAGTTCTTCGCCGTCGCCACCGAAACGTTTTTTGAAAAACCGTACCAGATGGCCGAGCATCACGCCGAGCTGTACGCCGAGTTTCTCAAGTTCTACAAGGTCGACCCGCGCGACTGGGCCACGGCGCCGCCCGAGCCCGAGCCGCTGCATGCGCCGTTTCCCAACTACGCTCCGCAATGGTGACGTTGCGCCTCAGGTCTTGAACTCGGCCACCAGGAAGTCGATAAACACGCGCATCTTGGCCGGCAGGTTGCTGCGGCTCAGGTAGTACAGATACAGGTCGGCCGATGGCAGGGTGTAGCCCGGCATCACCTCCCTGAGCCGGCCGCTGTCCAGGTATTTCGCCACGTCCCACTCCGAGCGCTGCACGATGCCGTGGCCGTCCAGCGCCCAGTTCAGCACGATATCGCCATCGTTGCTCGACACGGCCCCGCGCACCTTCACCAGCTCCACCGAGCGCCCCTTTTGCAAGCGCCAGGTGCCGTACACATCGTCATTCTGCCGGTGCAAAATGCAGCGGTGGCGGTGCAGCTCTTCCGGCGTTTGCGGCTCGCCCGCCTGCTTCAGATAGGCCGGCGATGCGCACAGGAAACGCCGGTTGCTCATCAGTTTCCTGGCCGTCAAGCGCGTGTCCGGCAATTCGCCGAAGCGTATCGCCACGTCATACGCTTCTTCCACCAGGCTGATCGGCCGGTCCGTCAGATGCAGTTCCACCTCCACTTCCGGATAGGCATGGGCGAAGCGCGAGACGATGGGCGCGATGCGGGTGCGGCCAAAGCCGGGCGTGCCGTTGACGCGCAGCAGGCCTTTCGGTGCCGCGCGCCCGCTGGACACGGACTCCTCCATGTCGCGGATCTGGTGCAATATCTGCGCCGCCTGCGCCAGGTACAGCTCGCCTTCGTTGGTCAGGCTGATGCGGCGGGTGGTGCGATTCACCAGGCGCACGCCGAGCCGCTGTTCCAGCAGGCTCAGGCGCTTGGTGATGGCCGGCGGCGTGACACCCAGCTCGCGCGCCGTGGCCGCCATATTGCCCAGCTTGGCCAGCAGCACGAAAAACGCCAGGTCGGGCGCAGCATCATTTTTCATCTGAAGTGAATAATGGTTTTAATTGAGGTGAATTATAAGCATTTAATTCAAGAGTAAGCTCTGTTTTACTTTGACAGGAGACACTCCCATGAAAATCGTTGAAATCCGCGAAAAAACCGTACCCATCAGTTCCCCCATCCGCAACGCCTATATCGATTTCAGCAAGATGACCTTGAGCCTGGTCGCGGTAGTCACCGACGTGATCCGCGACGGCAAGCCGGTGATCGGCTACGGCTTCAATTCGAACGGCCGCTACGGCCAGGGCAAGCTGATGCGCGAACGCTTTATTCCCCGCATCCTGGAAGCGGACCCGGCCAGCCTGGTCAACGACGCTGGCACCAATCTCGATCCGCACAAGATCTGGAACTGCATGTTTACCAATGAAAAGCCGGGCGGCCACGGCGAGCGCTCGGTGGCCATCGGCACCATCGACATGGCGGTCTGGGATGCGGTGGCCAAGATCGACGGCAAACCGCTGTTCCAGTTGCTGGCCGACCGCTACGGCAACGGCACGCCGGACCGCAATATCTTCGTGTATGCGGCCGGCGGCTATTACTACCCGGGCCAGAACCACGACAAGCTGAAGGACGAGATGCGCAGCTATATCGACCGCGGCTATACGGTGGTGAAGAAAAAGATCGGCGGCGCCGACCTCGACGAAGACCTGCGCCGCATCGATTCCGTGCTCAGCGTGCTGCAGGACGGCCAGAAGCTGGCGGTCGACGCGAATGGCCGCTTCGACCTCGATACGGCCGTGAAATACGCCAAGGCCCTCTCGCAATACGATCTGTTCTGGTACGAGGAACCCGGTGATCCGCTCGACTTCGAACTGCAGGCCACCTTGCGCAATTACTATACCAACCCGATGGCCACCGGCGAAGACCTGTTCTCGATGCAGGATGCGCGCAACCTGATCCGCTACGGCGGCATGCGCGCCGACCGCGACTGGCTGCAGTTCGACTGCGCGCTCAGCTACGGCCTGGTGGAATATTTGCGCACGCTGGACATGCTGAAGGAGCACGGCTGGTCGGCCAGGCGCTGCATTCCGCACGGCGGCCACCAGATGTCCTTGAATATCGCGGCCGGCCTGGGCCTGGGCGGCAATGAATCGTACCCGGACCTGTTCCAGCCGTATGGCGGTTTTCCCGATGGCGTGAAGGTCGACAACGGCCATATCGTGCTGCCGGAACTGCCCGGCATCGGCTTCGAAGGCAAGGCGGACCTGTACCGCGAGATGGTCAAGCTGGCTGAATAAGCGAGCGCGTCTGATTTGTTCGCCGCCGCGCAAGCCGTACCCAGATCCGGCAATGCGGCGGCGTGCCCCTACCTGTTTTTCATTGGAGGAGACACCCCATGAATGCGCAACGTTTCAAGCAACTCGCTTCCACCCTGTATATCCAAGTCATCATCGGCTTGACGGCTGGCATACTGCTCGGCCATTTTTATCCCGATATCGGCGTCGAACTCAAGCCGCTGGGCGACCTCTTCATCAAACTGATCAAGATGCTGCTGGCGCCCATCATCTTTGCCTCGGTGGTGGTCGGCATCGCCCGCATGGGCAGCGTCAAGGAAACCGGGCGGGTCGGCGCGAAGGCGATGATCTATTTTGAAGTCTGCTCGACCGTGGCGCTGGTGTTCGGCCTGCTGGTGGTGAACCTGGTCAAGCCGGGCGTGGGCATGAATATCGACGCCAGCCAGATCGATACGGCCTCGATCAAGAGCTACACGGCGGCGGCCGAACACCATACCACCACCGAATTCCTGATGAACATCGTACCCAATAGCGTGGTCGGTGCTTTTGCTCAGGGCAACATGTTGCAGATTATTTTGTTCTCGCTGCTGTTTTCGTTTGCCCTGAACCGGCTGGGCAAGAAGGTCATGCCGCTGGTCGACGGCCTCGACATGTTCCTGCACGGCATGTTCGGCGTGGTGCGCATCGTGATGTTCCTGGCGCCCATCGGCGCGTTCGGCGGCATCGCGTTTACCATCGCCAAATACGGTATCGGCACCCTCAGTTCGTTTGCCGAACTGATGATTGCCGTGTACGTCACCTGCATCCTGTTCGTCATCATCGTGCTGGGTGCCGTGATGCGCTATTGCGACGTGCCGCTGTGGGCTTTTTTGAAATATATCAAGGACGAACTGCTGATCGTGTTGGGCACCGCGTCCACCGAAGCGGTGCTGCCGCAGATGCTGGTCAAGATGGAAGCGATGGGCTGCCAGAAAAAGATCGTCGGTCTGGTGTTGCCCACCGGCTATACCTTCAATGCCGACGGCACGGCGATCTACCTGACCATGGCGGCCATCTTTATCGCGCAAGCCACCAATGTCGACATGACCTTGTGGGACCAGCTGGTGATCCTGGGCGTGATGCTGCTGACCTCGAAAGGTTCGGCCGGCGTGGCCGGCGCCGGTTTCGTCGCGCTGGCGGCCACGCTGGCGTCGATGCACAAGATTCCGATTTCCGGGCTGGTGCTGCTGGTGGGCATAGACCGTTTCCTCAACGAGGCGCGCGCCGTCACCAACCTGATTGGCAACGGCGTGGCAACCATCGCCGTGGCGAAGTGGGAGGGTGCGCTGGACCTGGAGCAGATGCGCCGTGCCTTTGCGGCGGCTAGCGCAGGGCTGGAATTGCCTGGCACGCCAGCGCCCGACCTGCCCACCGGCGAGATTGTGCCGCCAGTCAATACCATCAAGGCGTCCACCTGACCAGCGCGGGGCCGGCATGGCCCCGCCTTCCCACCTTTGAAACGATTTGATCATGCAAGAAAATTCCCGCAAACAGTCCGCCGCACGCGAACAGCACCGGCTCGCCGCGCTCGACTATCACGCCGCTCCCCGCGCAGGCAAGATCAGCGTGACGCCTACCAAGACACTGACCAACCAGCGCGACCTGGCGCTGGCCTATTCGCCCGGCGTG